>CAYMQG010000104.1:0-61333 GCA_964392625.1 uncultured Gammaproteobacteria bacterium
GAGCCCGTGACCACCACCCGTCCGGCTTCGGTCTCCCGCGCCGCCTGCAGCACGTTGCGGGTGCCCACCACGTTGCACTCGTATATGTCGCGTCGATGCGCGAGAGTGCCGTCGATGGTGAATGCATTCGCGGCGACGTGATAGACGCCTTCGCAACCCTCGATCGCGCGGCGGCGGAAGGACAGGATGTCATCGTCGCAACCTGCTGCGCGGTTGTGGGCGGCGCGGACTTTTTCCCGTCGCGCCTCGGCCGGACGATGTGCGACTACACCGACGGCAAGCTCCATGCCTACGTGGACGGCGGGTTCGAGTTCGTGGCGGCGCGCGACATCGTCGAAGGGCACCTGCTGTGCATGCGCCACGGGCGCTCCGGAGAAAAATACATCTTCAGCAGCGAATACAAGACCATCTCCGACATGCTCGATCTCTACGAGGAGGTCACCGGGATTCCGCGGCCGCACCGGCGGATTCCGGCCAACCTGATGTACGTCTTTTCGGAGGCGGCCAGCTTCTACCTGAGCCGGGTACACCCCGACTTTCCCCAGCGTTTCACGCCCGGCGCCATCCGCCTGCTGAAAAAGCGCCGCCACGCCAATCTCGACAAAGCGAAAAGCGAACTCGGCTACCGGCCGACCCGCATCCGCGACGCCGTGCATGAGGCGTACGCGTTTCACTTTCACGAGCGCAAGGCGATCACCAATCCGCAGGCAAAACGCCCGCGCGCGAACGGCGCTGCATACGAGGAAGACGCCGCGCCGAACCGCAGTGCGCAGATGACCGCCGATGGAGGCGCGTCATGAGCACGGCGACGGCCGGACCGCCCGGCTTCGAGGAGGCCGTCAACCTGCGCCAGAAGGTGCGCGCCGCGGGCATGGACCCGGACTACTGGTACGCGGTCGAGGAAGTGCGCAATATCAAGCCGGGATCCGTGGTCGAGGTGGTTTTCTGGAAGCGTTCGATCGCGCTGTTCCGGGCCGAGGACGGTTCGTTTCATGCCATGGACAACCGCTGCGCGCATCGCCAGCTCAAGCTTTCGCTTGGCCAGGTGGAGGGTTGCCGACTCGTGTGCGCCTACCACGGCTGGAAATACGACCCGGACGGGCAGCTTGCCGAGACCGCTCACGAGATGCTTGGGGGAAGCATGCCGAATGTCGCGCTCAGGACCTATCCGGTGAAGGTCCGCTACGGCCTGATCTGGCTGTTTCCCGGGAACCCGGAACTGGCCGACACGCGCCGCATTCCCGACATTCCCGAGTTGGAGGGCAAGGGCCGCTGGGCCTGCGTGCCGTTGAGCTTCACCTGGTCGGCGCACCACTCGATGGTGATCGACAACGTCAGCGATTTCACCCACGCCTGGCTGCACCGCCGCTACCGCCCGTTCGACGGCGCCGTGCTCACGCGCTGCGAAACGGTCGGCGACGACGTGCACGTGGCCTACGACACCAGCGTCGGACGCGGGCGTTTTTCCGGAATGTTCGTCGATCGTGAACGGATCGATACCGATTCCATGAAGCTCTGCTATCAGTATCCCTATCAGTGGTCGAACACCGACGAGGCGATAAAACACTGGTGTTTCGTGCTGCCAGTCGACGAGCGCACCACCCGGGCCTTCTTCCTGTTCTACTTCAAGTCCCTGAAGGTTCCGCTGCTGCCGATACGCTTCCCCCGGCTTGCAATGACCACGGTATTGAAGATATCCAACCGTGTGCTGATCGGGCCGCTGCTTTCCCAGGATGGATTTGCGCTCGAAGCCGAACAGGAGGGTTACGAGCGGCACTGGGACGCGCGTCCGCTGGAATTCAATCCGGCGGTGCGGGCTTTTCAGAATGTCACGGTGCGCAAGTGGCAGGAGTACCTGGCCAGGGAGAACGGAACGGCAATGCCCGCGCCCGGATTGACGACCGCGGACGGCGGCGCCGATGCCTGAACTGCCGTTGACCGCGTTTACGCTTGCGGGCGGCCCGCTACTGGAGGCCGCGGCAATGATCGCCGTGTTCATCGGCGCCCTGTTCCTCGGTTCGATGTTCCTGCCGGGACGCCGGATCAAGGGGCCGGACGTCGGCGGAAAGTCGACCACGTACAAGCTGAACGGTCTGGCGCTGTTGCTGCTCACCGCGCTTGCCGCCGGCGTTGCGCAAGTTTCGGGCGCGTTCTCCCTGTCGTCGCTTTACACGCACTTTTTCGCCCTCTTTGTGGCCGCGAACGTGTTCGCGTTCGCATTTTCCGGCTGGTTGTACTGGCGAGGCGCCCGCAAGAGCGCCGGATCGCCTGGATTCCTGCAGGGTTTCTTCTTCGGTGCGGAACTCAATCCGGCCCTGCTCGGGGTGGACCTCAAGATGTTCAGTTATCGGCCGTCCCTGATCGGGCTGGCGCTGTTCAACACGTCGTTCGCGGTGGTGCAATACGAGACCTACGGCCATCTGACCCTCGCGATGGGGCTGTACCAGGTCCTGACATGGGTCTATGTGCTCAATTACTTCCAGTTCGAAGGCGGCATGGTCCACACCTGGGACATCATCAGCGAGCGCTTCGGATGGATGCTGGTTTGGGGCGACTACGTGCTGGTGCCGTTTTTCTACTGCATCGTCGGCTGGTGGCTGGTTGACGCGTCGGGTCCTCCGCTGAGCCCTCTCGCCGCCGCCGCCATCCTGCTGCTCTATGCCTTCGGCTTCTGGATGTTCCGGGGCGCCAACGCGCAGAAGCACCGTTTCAAGCGCGATCCGTCCGCCACGATCTGGGGCCGGCCCGCCGAGTCCCTGGACGGGCGCCTGCTCGTGTCCGGATTCTGGGGCATCGGACGGCATCTCAACTACAGCGGCGAGATCTGCATCTACCTCGCGTTCGCGCTCACGACCGGTTTCGCGTCCTGGGCGCCGTTTCTGTTGCCGGCGTGGCTTGCGGGGCTGCTGTGGCACCGTTCGCGCCGCGATGACCGGCGCTGCCGCGCCAAGTACGGCGAACTGTGGGGGCGCTACAAGGAGAGGGTGCCGTATTCGATGGTCCCTTTCGTGTATTGAGGAAGTAAGGGTGGCAAACCATACCGACAGTGCGGCCACCCTGCGTTCGGCGCGGCCCGCGGCGTCGCCGGGCCAGCCGATTCCCGAACTTTCCGGCGGTTGGCCGCTGCTGGGCCATCTGCCGGAGTTCCAGAAAGACCCGGTTGCGATGCTCGGCCGCTGCTGGCGCGAGCATGGCGAACTGGTCCGTTTCCGGCTGGGGACCCGCGAATTCGTGCTGTTTACCGGACCGGAAGCCCACGACTGCTACTTCCGGGCGCCCGAGGACCAGCTTGACGCCCGTGCCGTGTACCAGTTCACGGTGCCCATATTCGGGCGCGGCGTGGCCTACGACGTGGCCCCCGAGATCATGGCGGAGCAGTTGGGATTTCTGTATCCGGCGCTGCGCGATGCGTCCATGCGCAGGTACGCGCAAATCATGTACGAGGAAGCCGCCCGGTTTGCCGACGAGCTCGGAGAGGAAGGAACGCTCGACCTGCCGGCGGCGATGAACCGGCTTACGGTGAACATCGCCAGTCGCTGCCTGCTGGGTCAGGAGGTGCGGGATCAGGTGGATTCGGGGTTCGCCCAGGCGTACCACGACCTCGAGGAGGGCATAAACCTGATCGGCTTCTTCCTGCCCAGGCTGCCGATCCCGGCGCATCGGCGTCGCGACCGCGCGCGCCGCAGGATAGCCGGGATTCTTGTCCGAATCATGGAAGGCCGGCGCGGTTCGGGGGCCGCGCCGGAAGATTTCATGCAGGCGCTGATGCAGGCCCGCTACAAGGACGGCCGGGCCCTGAGCGACGGCGAGGTGACCGGGATATTGCTGACGGTCCTGTTCGCCGGCCAGCACACCAGCGCGGTGCTCGCAAGCTGGATGGGTCTGGAGATGTTCCGCGATCCCGCCTGCGTGGCGCGGATACGCGCCGAGATGCGCGAGGTCTACGGCGAGACGGGCGCAGTTAGCCTGGCCAGTCTCAAGCGCCAGATGGCGCTGGAAAGGACGGTGCGCGAATGCGAGCGGCTGCATCCGCCGCTCATACTGCTCATTCGCAAGGTGCTGAAACCGCTTCAATATGCGGGTTACACCGTGCCTGCCGGGGCCCTGGCCGTGGTGTCTCCGGCCGTCTCGCACCGCTTGCCTCACCTGTTCGCCCAACCGCAGCGATTCGATCCCGAGCGGTTTGCACCGCCGCGCAGCGAGAACAAGCAGCACCTCTACACGCTGATCGGATTCGGCGGGGGCAAGCACCGTTGCATGGGGGAGAAATTCGCCATGCTGCAACTGAAGGCGATCTGGACGGTGTTGCTCGATCGCTTCGATTTCGATCCCGTTACGGAGTTTCCCGCGCCGAACTACGGCAGCTGGGTGACAGGTCCCACGGCGCCGTGCCGGGTCCGCTACCGCCGCCGCCCGCAAGCGGGCTTATTCAGTTGAGCGCCGCCCCTCCGCGTTACGACGTAATCATCGTTGGTGCGGGGCCTGTAGGCAGCTATTGCGCCCTCGCCCACGCCCGCAAGGGCGCGCGCGTGGCGCTGCTCGAGGCGAACCCCAGGGCGGCCACGCGGCTGGCCGGCGAGTGGCTGCATCCGCTGGCCGTGCGCATGTTGCGCGATGCCGGCATTCGTCTCGATCCGCCGCTGCGCAGCACCGAGGGCCAGGGCTTCGTGGTGTTTCCGGAGGACGGTTCGGAGCCGATCGTGCTCCCGTACCCCGGCGGCGGACGGGGGATCGCCTGCGACCATGAGATTCTCGTGGCGCGTCTGCATGAAGCCGTCCGCAAAGAGCCGGGCATCGACTTTCTTGTCAATGCGCGGGTAAGGCAGGTCGAAGACGATGGCGTGGTCTTTATCCGCGGCGGCTCCAGCGAACGTCTCGCCGCGGACAGAATTGTCGGTGCCGACGGCCGGTCCTCGGCCGTGCGACGGTCTTTGGGTCTGCCGATGCGCCGCAAGGCCTGCTCGCGGATGGTGGGCGTGACCCTTGAAGGCGTGAGCCTGCGGCCGGCCGGTTACGGAAACGTAATACTTGGCGGCCCGGGTCCGATTCTCGGATATCCGCTGGGCGAGCACTGCGTGAGGATCGTTGTCGATGTGCCGCTCGAGCAGTGGACCTCCAGCGACAGGACCGGCCTGCTGGCCGAGTCCTATGCTCGGGTCCTGCCGGAAGAATTGCGGCCCGCTTATCTCTCTGCGCTGAAGTCGGGCAAATTCCACGCGGCGGCCAATGAACTCAGGCCGCGCATCTCGTACGGCACGTCGAGGCGGGTGCTGATCGGCGATGCGGCCGGACACTACCATCCGATGACGGCAGTGGGCATGACACTCGGTTTCGGCGACGCCGCCGCACTGGCGGAAGGCGGGAGCTTCAGGAATTTCGCCGCCAGGCGATTCGGGGCGACCCACGCCCCGGAGTTGCTTGCCATGGGGCTTTACGAGGTCTTTGCCGATCATCGACTCGAAGCGGCGGCGCTCCGGCGCGCGATCTACCGAAACTGGCGGGCGCATGGCGTCGTTCGCGACCGGACCATGCGGCTGCTCGCCTGTGAAGAAACCTCGATGACCCACCTTGTGCTCGCAACGCTCGCTACGGTGATCCGGGCGATTGCTGGAGTGGTTCGTTCATCGTTCAGACAGTCGGCCTGGCGGCGCGCCCGCTACATCGTTTTCCCGATCGTTACCCGTGCCCGCTGGTTCATGCGTGGAATTCGCAAGCTGAAGGAGGCCAGGAACGGAGGCGGCGGTCAGGACCGGCAGGCCCGCAGGGCGTTGTCGCGCGCGCTTCTCGCTTCCATGTCCTCGAACAACGGCCGAGCCGGCGCCACGCGCACGGGCGAATCCGCGTCGCCCGATGCGCAACCGGCATTGCGCAGGGCTGCGGCGCGGCTGCTGGATCTCCAGGGGAAGGACGGCGCCTGGGAAGGCGAGATGGTCTGGTGCCCCATGCTCACCGCGCAGTACGTGTTGCTGCAGCACATTCTCGGTGAGCCGATGGACTCCGGCCGGCGGCGGCGCATCCTGCGCTCTTTCGAGTGCACCCGCCTGTCGGGCGGAGCGTGGGGAATGCATGAGCACTCGCCGCCCCACCTGTTCGTCACCGTGCTGGTTTATGTCGCCTCAAGACTGCTGGGCGTCGACCGTGAAGATCCGCTCATCGGACCGGCCCGCCGTTTCCTTGCCGAAGAGGACGTGCTCGCGATCCCCAGTTGGGGGAAATTCTGGCTGGCGCTGCTCAATCTGTATGACTGGCGAGGGGTTAACGCAATTCTTCCGGAACTGTGGGCTCTGCCGCGCGGGTTGCCGTTGCATCCGTCGAACTGGTACTGCCATACGCGGCTCATCTACATGGCGATGGCGTCCATCTACGCCCGCCGCTCCCACGCGCCGGTCACGCCCGTGATCGAATTCCTGCGCGAGGAGTTGTTTGGCGACGAGTTTGACCGCCTCGATTTTTCCTCGGCCCGCAACCGCCTGCGCGATGCCGACCTGTTTGCCCGCCCAAGCCTGTGGCTGCGCGCCGGATACGGGCTGGCGCGCGTATATGAGCGCTTCCACGGCAAGCGCCTGCGCGCCCGCTGCCTTGAGAAGCTGATCCGGCAGATCCAATGGGAGTTGCAGACCACCAGCCACACGAGCATCTCGCCGGTCAGCGGATTTCTTAACATCCTGGCCTTGTGGCTGCACGATCCGGACGATGCCGACTGCCGCGCCGCACTCGACAAGCTTGACGGCTGGTTCTGGGAGGACGAGGAGCTCGGCGCGCGCGTCACCGGAGCGAGAAGCAGCACCTGGGATACCGCCTTCTCCGTGCAGGCGCTGGCGGCCGCGCCCGGGTCCGGTGCAATCGGAGACGCCGTCCGCAAGGGCGCCGGTTTCCTGCGCTCGCAGCAGATCCGCAACAGCTTCGAGGGGTTTCGCGAGGCCTACCGGTCCGACCCGAAGGGTGGCTGGTGCTTTCCCGGCGGCTGGCATGGCTGGCCGGTCAGCGACTGCACCGCCGAAGCCGTACTGGGGATTCTCGCCGCCGGCAGCGAAGCCGCCGACGAGGCGGCGCTGACCGAGGCGGTCCGGTTCATGCTGCGCAGCCAGAACCGCGACGGCGGTTTCGGCAGCTATGAAGCGCGGCGCACGAGGATCGGTCTGGAGTGGCTGAACCCCGCCGAGATGTTCGGCGAATCGATGACCGAGAATTCCTACGTCGAATGCACGGCGTCGTGCCTCGAGGCGCTGGCCGCTTGCCGACGCGGGTTCCCGCAGGTGCTGGGCCCGTCGGCGGTAGGTGCCATCTCCAAAGGCGCCGCCTGGCTGCGCAAGACCCAGGGGCGCGACGGCTCATGGCGCGGCGTATGGGGCGTTCAGTTCATCTACGGCACCCTGTTCGGCATAAGGGGGCTGGTTGCCGCCGGGGCCGGACCGAGCGATCCGGCGCTGCGCCTGGCCTGCCGCTGGCTGCTCGACCGGCAGCGCGAGGACGGAGGATGGGGCGAACACCATAGCGGCTGCCTGACGGGCCGCTACGTTCCGCATGAGGAAAGCCAGGTCATTCAGACCGCCTGGGCCCTGCTCGCGCTGCTGGAGGCGGAGGAGTCCAACTGGACCGCCATAGCGCGCGGCGCGCGGTTCCTGCTCAACTCCCAGGAGGCGGACGGCGGCTGGCCGAAACAGGACATGGCCGGCGTCTTCTTCCGCACGGCGCTGCTGGACTACGTCCTCTACCGGCAGTATTTCCCGCTGCGCGCGCTGGGCCTCTACGAGCAACGCCGCCGGACCCGGCTCGAACTGACCGCCGCTTCGAAGGAGAAGGAGCCGGACGTGGTCCGGACCAGGCCGCGAGCCGCCTGACGTCAGTCTCGCCGGGACAGCGGTTTCCGGGCCAGGAAAAAGAACATCGGCGTGAAGATCCCGGTGCGGCCGCCTTCAACGAGCGTGTCCGCCCCCCAGTTCAGGAACGAGCTGACCTCCCTGGCGCCTTGCGGAGCGAGCCGCAACCCCTCGGCAACCCACAGGATCAGATTGGTCAGGGCGCGGCCCAGGGGCGAGCGCGGGATACTCGCCAGACTGAAATCCCGGCCCTGCAGGGCCCGGTACCAAGGCGTTTCCGGATCCGATTCGGGCGCAAGGTCCCGGGCTTCAAGCAACTCGAATCCGGCCGCGCGCACTGCTTCGCACACCTCCGTAATGCTGGCGATGTCGGGTAGCCCCGATCCCGTCATGATTCCTTCCTTGACTCGCATGTGTTCCGTGTTCGAAGGATCGAATACGTCGGTGAGACACCAGTCGTAGCACGCGAAACCGGCCCCGGGACGCAAAACACGGAAGATTTCGCTGTAGGCGGCGGTCTTGTCCGGCGCGTGGGGCATCGCTTCGATGCTGATGGCGCCATCGTAGTGGTCGTCGCTCCGGGGAATCTTCATGTAGTCGCTCTTGATGAAACGGCACAGCGCCTCGACGTCCCGGGTGTGCACTTTCGCGCGCTCGATCTGGTAGGCGTTGTTGTTGACGCCGACAAAACTCGCGCCGCAATAGCGGGCAAGATTGCCCGCGGGGCCGCCCACACCGCATCCCGCGTCGAGAATCTGCATTCCCGGTCTCAGCGACAGCTTGTCGGCCAGGAAATGCTGGTGCCGGATCTGCGATGCCTTGAAACTCTCGCCCCGCCGCCGCGGAGCAAAGTGGAAGCTGGTACCCCAACCCCACTCGTAGAAATCGGTTACGAGGTCGTAGTAATGATTGACGAGCTGCCGGTAATGCTCCTTCTTGCTTTCAATACCGGCATCGTGGAGCCCGACGTAGTCATCGACCACCGACTTCACTTCCTCCTGGGTCAGATTACCCAGGGAACGATTGGCTACTTTCGTATCCACCCCCGCGCCTCCGGATGTGCCGGCAGGAAACCAGCGCGATTGTATCCTGCCTGCGCTCGTTGCATCGCATGGCGCGCGTTAGAATGCGCCCGCCGCCACAGTGGACGTAGCGAGGGGGCACATGTCCGAAAGCCGCGCCAGTCTGCCGCCATCCGAACCAGGCCGGGGAAGCAGAGGCCCGACGGTTCCGGTGGCGCTGGTCGTCGCTCTGACGATCGCCGCCGGCACGCTTCTCGGTATCCTGGTGCGCCTGCAGACCGGCGGGCAACTGAATTTCCTCCACTCCCTGTTCTGCCTGTTCTTTTCGGTCAATCTACTGATCTGCTACTGGGAGATCTGCCTGTTCTTCCTTCGCGACCGGATCGGGACGCGAGCCGAGTACTGGCGCGAATTGCAGGGCAGGACGGGAAGGTCGCCCGCCCACGGTTTCTTTGCCACGAGGATCGGGCTGACGCAGGTCCTGTCGCCGTCCGTGTGGGCCGATGCCTGGGCGGCCTACTGTTATTACGACGACTCGTATGCGGACCGCCGCACCTTCGGCTTCAACGTGGACATCGCCAACGGTTTCGTGACGCCCGTTCCGACACTGGTCCTGTATGCCGCATTCACGGTGGGCTACCCGTCCGCTCGCATCGCCGGGATTATCGGGCTGATGATGTCCTGGCAGTGGGTTTACATGACATCGACCTACCTGGTCAGCTTTTTCGTTGCGCGGCGTCAAACCCTGCTGAGCCGGCGCGACGTGTACATCTACATCGTGGCGATCAATTCCTTCTGGATTCTGTGCGCGCTGCTGGGCGGGTACGTTTCCGTCGCCCTCATCGTCAACGGCGACTACCGCGTGCTGGGTTTGTAATATCGGGGTTTTCCGACAGCAAACGATCAAGGAATCCGAATGACCGCACAACGAATCGCGGAAATACAAAAGCAGATTTTTGAACTGACCGGGGAACTCGGGACGCTCCTGAAGCAAAGCCGCGGCGCCGAGGTGCCCGACTACCGCTTCGCCGGCGGGTCGGGCGAGGTGAGCCTGCTTGAACTCTTCGCCGGCAGGGACACGCTGCTGGCGATTCACAACATGGGCCAGGGGTGTCGTTACTGCACCGTCTGGGCCGATGGCTTCAACGGCTTTCTTCCGCACCTGGAAAACGCGATGTCGGTAGTGCTGCTGTCGAAGGACCCGCCGGAACTGCAGCGGCGGTTCGCCAACGAGCGCGGCTGGCGCTTCCGGCTCGCCTCGCACGGCGGCGGCGCCTATATCCGCGAGCAGACGGTCGTGG
This sequence comes from uncultured Gammaproteobacteria bacterium, assembly GCA_964392625.1. GTDB lineage: Bacteria > Pseudomonadota > Gammaproteobacteria > Steroidobacterales > Foliamicaceae > Foliamicus. The sequence continues at coordinate 10,144 of CAYMQG010000104.1, forward strand.
AAGGCCAGGACAATTACCCGGGCGCCGTCGTTTACAAGCGCGAAGGGGACAAGGTTCTTCGCTTCAACGCCTGCGTTTTCGGACCCGGCGACCTCTACTGCTCGCTCTGGAGCCTCCTCGCGCTGGCCGGCATGGGCGCGCAGGACTGGACCCCGCAGTATTCCTACTGGCGGCGCCCGGAAGTGCTCGACGATGGCGGAGAAAACGTCTACTAATCGCGCGCGTTCGTCACATCGGCACTCGCTTGTCCGAATGCAAGCATATTGATAGCATATTGCTGTCAATTCGGAGATCTGTAATGGGCACGCTAACGATTCGCAACCTGGACGATGGAGTAATTGAGAAATTGAAGGCGCAGGCGAAGGCCAATCACCGCTCCCTCGAAGGAGAAATCCGCCATGCATTGACACAACGCGCGGACCCTCTCGGGCGCATCGCGGAGTTTCGCGATCGCACGCGTAATCTTCAGGCGCTTACCGCGGATCGCAAACAGACCGACAGTGTCGAACTGCTTCGCGAGGATCGGGAGCGTTGAGAGTCACCATCGATGCTAGCATTGTCGTCAAGTGGTTTGTCGTGGAATCTTTTTCTCAAGAATCACGGCTGCTGCTGGCGCGGGACTTGGAACTTCAAGCTCCGGATCTATTGATACCGGAATTCGCCAATACGATCTGGAAGAAAGCCAGACGGCGTGAAATCGCTGACCCGGAGCCGTTCCTCAATGAATTGCACAGCCTGTCCGAACTGATTGAGTTGTATCCTGCTGAAGCGCTCATCGAACGGGCATCGCAACTGGCCTTCGAAATCGACCATCCCGTTTACGACTGCCTCTATCTTGCGTGCGCCGAAGTCTCCGGCACACCTTTGGTAACGGCCGACAAGCGCTTGGTGGCCAGGGCAGATGAGAGTCAATCAGGCCTTGAGGTTCGCAACATTGGCGTCCCCGCCACTGCACGCTGGATCAAGGACGCGCGTGCTGCGTCAGGCTAGCTGGCCGGAAACCGGCGCTACATGTTTAGCTGCTTTCCGGTCGTGTAGCCGCCATCCACGTAAATGTTCTGACCGGTGATGTAGCTCGCCGCGTCCGAGCACAGGAAAGCAACCGTGTCGGCAATTTCATCCGGAGTCCCGGCGCGCTTCATCGGATGCGCCTTCAGCGACGCATCCAGCTGCTTTTCCTTGCCTGGCGCGTTCAGGTGCGAGGACATCGGGGTGGTCACCAGACCCGGGCAAACGCAATTCGCCCGAATATTGTCGCTTGCGTAATCGATGGCGATGCACCTGGTCAGGTGCGCTACTCCGGCCTTGCTCGCCGCATAGGCGCTCATTCTTTCGGGCGCCAGGCGTCCATACACGCTGCCGATGGTGACTATGGTCCCGCCCCCTTGTTTCTGCATGTGAGGAATGACGGCGCGAGCCACAAGGAAGGCCGACGTCAGGTTGACCTCCAGGACGTTGGACCAGCTCTGCGAATCCAGTTCCGTCACGGTGCCGTATTGACCGATGCCGGCGCAGTGAACGAGCGCGTCCAGCCCTCTTGAGGGGACGCCAAGGCCCTGCACGGCCTTTTGTGTCACTTCCTCGTTGCTTACGTCCGCCTGTTCGAAGCGGTCGAAGACCGATGGATCGGGACTTGCATTGACGTCCATGCCCAGCACGGCGTATCCATCGCGATGGAACCTCCGCGCGCAGGCCAGGCCTATTCCCGACGCAGCGCCGGTGACCAGTACGCGCTTTCGCCTACTCATGGACTGCGCATGTCAGGTCGCTTCAGACGCCGTAGAAGCGGGCGGCGGTGCCGCCCAGCACCTGGGTCCGGTCCGCTAAGTCCAGACTGTCCAGGAAGCGTTCGGCGATCGCGTTCCAGCCCGGGTAGGTGCCGGCCAGCAGAAGCACCGGCCAGTCGCTGCCCCACATAAGCCGCTCCGGCCCGAACGTGGCGAGCAGGTGTTCCATGTAGGGGAGCAGGTCGTCGTAGCCCTGGTCCGGGCTGGCTTCGGTCAGGAGGCCGGAGAGCTTGCAGTTGACGCCGGGGCGCTCGGCCAACTTGGACATTCCATCCGCCCACGGCTGCCACAGCCCCTTGCTGATGACCGGCTTTGCCCCGTGGTCGATTACCGTCTTCAGGTCCGGATGGCGCTCGAGGAATTCGAGCAGGTAGGGCAGGTGCTGGGGTCGGACCAGCGCGTCGAAGCACAGGCCGGCGTCGATCACCACCTCGGTCGCCGCCGCCAGCCCGGGCCGTGTGATCCACGCTTCGTCCTCGATGTTGTGAATCATCGGCCGGATCCCGACCAGCTTCGGGTGTTGCGCGAGATCGGCCAGCACCGTCGCCGCGTCAGGAGTTTCCATGTCGATCCAGCCGACGACGCCGGCAACCAGGTCGGTCTGGCCGGCCAGTTCCAGAAGGAAGCGCGTCTCCGCGACTGTCGGAGCGGCCTGTACCAGGATGGTCCTGTCTATTCCTGCGTCCTGCAGCAGCGGGGCGAGGTCGTCGGGCCCGTAGTCCCGGTAGAGGGGCTTGAGCGCCGGCGTCAGCCAGCCGTAGTCGTTGCGTTCGACCTTCCAGAAGTGCTGGTGGGCGTCGATTCGAAGCGGAGGAGCGTTCATGTCTCGGGTGCTCAGAGGGTTCTGGCGCAATTTTCGCACGCCGAAACCCGGCGTGCGAACGCCGTTTAGACTTGGAAAGCGATGAAAATCTCAACGGTCAGGCAGCTGTTCGGCAACCGGAACTTCGCCCTGTTCTCGGTGGGCAACGTGCTGTCGCTGACCGGTAACTGGATTCAGCTCGTGGCCGTGTCCTGGCTGATCTGGGAACTCACCAATTCCACGGTCTGGCTGGGAATCGTGGCGGCGTCTCAATTTGTGCCGATTTTCCTGGTCAGTCCGGTGGGGGGCGTGCTGGCGGACCGCATGGACCGTCGCCGGCTCATTCTCTTCAGCAACGGCGGCGGCCTTCTGTGCGCGCTCGCCCTGTTCGCCATCTACAGCACCGGCCATCTCAACGTTGTCATCATCTGCGTAATCCGGGCGCTGCAGGCAACGTTTCAGTCGCTCGGGCAACCGGCGAGACTGGCCGTGGTGCCCAGGCTGGTGCCGTCGGAGCAGCAGACCGCGGCCATAGCCATGGGCAACATCAGCCTGCACGTGGCGCGTCTGCTCGGTCCCATCCTTTCGGGAGTGGTCGTTGCATTCAGCGGGATCGGTCTGGCGATGCTTTTGAACGCCCTGAGCTTTGTGGTCTTTATTTCCTGCGTTGTGGCGATTCGACTGCCGGACGTGGCGCGCAAGGCCTCCCGTCGTTCCGGGCGGAGGGCCGGGGCCTTTAGTGAAGCAATCGAAGGGGTTACCTATCTCGGCCGCAACAAGACCATTCTCATGACGGTCGTCCTTGCTGCGGTAATGGTCCTGTTCGCCCGCCCGATCATGTTCATGCTGCCTGCCTATGTGGACACCGTGTTTGCCCAGGGCATGTCAGGGCTGTCGATCCTGATCTCGATGAGCGCCGCGGGCAGCATTCTGGGTGGCCTGTCCATGGCGCGGACGCGACATTCCGGCGGTCTCGTGAAGGTCGTATTGCTGAGCAGTCTCGCCATCGCCGCGGCCGCGACCGCGTTTGCCCTCGTGCGCGAATACTGGGTGGCCGGCGCCTTCCTGGTCATGCTCGGCTTCATGAACGTGGTCTTCAGCGTGTCTTCGCAATCGCTGGTGCAGCACGCGGTCGATGAAGACACCCGCGGCAGGGTAATGAGTTCGTGGTTCATGCTGAACCGGGGCGGCCCCGCCCTGGGCACATTTTTCTTCGGCATCGTGGCCGAACTCATCGGTCTTTCCTGGCCGATCATCCTGGGATCCGGCGTCATTGTCATGACCGTGCTGCTCTGTCTGCTCTACCGGAAGCGAACCCTGGAGAAGGCGAACATTCGACCGGCGACCTAAGCGCCACATGAGTCCCTTCGTTTAGGATGCGGCAAACGGAGAGGTTCGCCATGACAACTCGACACGATATTCCCGTACCCCCGATGGTGCGCAAGGACGGCACCTATCCGACCGTTGACCTGCGCCGCGACAAGGTGTCCATCAATATCGTGCAGACGCGCACCCGGCCGGTCGATCCGGACGATCCGGAGCCGCTGATCCGGGACAACCTCGACTACACCCTCAACGCGATCGACAAGGCGCAGGGCAAGGGCCGCGCGGACCTGGTGTGCTTTCACGAGTTCCCCCTGCAGGGAGGAGGCAGGAAGAACCGCGAGCAGTACCTGAAGGTGGCCCGCTATCCTGAATCCCCAGAAATCGAGGCCATCGCGCTACGGGCGAAGAAATACGACTGCTATATTGCTTTCGGTTGCCTGATCAAGGAGGAGGACTGGCCGGGACACGTGATGAACATGCAGATCCTGGTGGGCCCGGAAGGCAACATCGTGGCCAGGCACTGGAAGCAGCGCGCCAAGCGCGGAACGTTCCGCCACAGCGAGCAGATAACTACCTGTATTTACGATGTTTTCGATCGTTTCGTCGAAATGTACGGCTGGGACGCGGTGATTCCCGTAGCCCGGACCGATATCGGAAATATCGCGATGTCGCCGGTCCAGTACGAGCCGGAACTGTTCCGCGCCCAGGCGTTGAAGGGCGCCGAAATCCTGGTGCGGCCCGCAACCGGCGGTTTCCGCTGGGAGGACACTCAGATGTGCTCGTACCACCACGACGTCTTTACCGTCGTCGTGAACAATTCACTGAACATCGGCTACGAGAACAGGGAGTTCTTCGTCGAGAATGCGCCGCGCAATGATTGGGTCGGACGTTCCTCGATATTCGGGCCCAAGGGCGAGGTGCTCGCCCAGGCCGGTCCGTTCGAGACCCGGCGCCGCGCCGTGATCGACATGGCAGCGTATCGTGAGCGCCATCGGATCCCCGATTTCCACATCAGCATGTACCGGCACGTCTTCGACCAGTACGAAGAACGCTATCAGCCCAACCTGTGGACCGGGTATCAGCCGGACAACGCCCGCGAAGCCGCGGACTACCTGCACCAGCGTGCGGCCTGGCACAGTTTCTGGTACGACTATTGAGGATTCGCTGCCGGGCTAATCGTCGCGGGGGAAAGTCGTAGGCACAACCGGGTGGACCCAGTTCTTCGGGTCCTTGCGGCGGGCCGGCGAGGGGATGGAAAAATGCCGGTAGCGCCCTTCGTGCTCCAGTTTTTCGACATCGATTTCCCAGCCCTGCTTCACTTTCTCGAACAGCACTTTCCGGAACGCCGTTTCGAGCTGGTCGGATTCGACCAGCAGCTGGTGCGCCATGGAACGCGGCACGAATTTCGGCTCCACCGAGGCGACCGCCTCATAGTCTTCGCGGAAGGCCAGCCGGATGCCGTCGAGACGCGCCTCGTCGTGCTCTTCTTCCATCAGGTAGTTGCGCGCCTGGTGCATGAAGATCCGGGTGTTGTAGGGATCGATGGGGGTTCGGGCGGACACGGTTACCTGCCGGACATTGCCCTCGCGAGTAATGTCAATCCGGTGCGAAATGCCCGCCAGGTAGGAGTCGGTGGATGCAACAGTCTTGCCCCTTTTCCTGGATACCAGCTTGGCGATGTCGGCACTGACCTGTGTGTGCTTGGGCGGAACCCGTTCACGCGTGGCGTTATGGCCCCCGAAGGCGTTCGCGACCAGCGGAACGATCTGCACTTTCGGCGCGCTGCGCCGGCCGAACCGGGAATGCACGAAGGCCGGGTGCGCGCTGTCGAGCGAGTTCTCGTGACCGCGGGCCCAGTTCACGTCGGCGTCGAACTCGATCGAGACTACCCGCCAGTTTTCCTTGTCTTGGTATTCGGGGAAATCGGTTGCCGGGATCGCGGGACGCTCCTCCTCCTCCAGGTCGCCCAGGAAAACCCAGACCCAGTCGAAATGCTCTTCGACGGGATACGAGTCCACCCGCGCGCGCCTGGGGATGTTGGTATCTTTTCCAAGCGCGGGAATCTCGACGCACTGGCCCTGCGCATTGAATTTCCAGCCGTGGTAGCCGCAGGCAATACATCCGGCGCCGTCCAGTTCACCCCGGCCAATGGAACCGCCGCGATGGCAGCAGGTGTTGGTCAGACAGACGGCCTTGTCTTCCGGAGTTCGGAAGAGCACGAAATTCTGGCCTAACATACGCACGATCAATGGCTTCTCGGCATTCACCTCCTGGCTTTTTGCCGCCACGTACCAGTTGTTCATCAACATGCTCGTCCCCCATTTGTCCGACATACAACCATTCGGTTCGACGGTCGGGCGCGGATGTGATCGTTCATTTTAGCTTTCCCCGCTGAACCCGAAAGATGCTGCGTACCGGCAAGAAATTCCTGGCTGGGTTGAAGGATGGGCGCAAGGTCTATATCGGCGGCGAGGAGGTGGAAGACGTTGTCGAACACCCGGCCTTCAGCGGCGCTGCGCGAACGCTGGCCGGGCTGTTCGACTACAAGGCCGACCCCGCCAACGGCGAGCCGATGGCGTTCGAGGAGGAGGGCGAGAAATTCTCGTCCTATTTCCTAAAGCCACGAACCCGCGAAGACCTGGTCAAGCGCTCGCAGGCGCATTACGCGATCGCCGAACGGACATACGGCCTTTTCGGCCGAAGTCCCGATCACGTCGCCAGTTTTGTGACGGGCCTGGCGATGAACCCGGAAATACTGGACCGGGACGGCGATTCCTACTCGGGCCATATCACCGACTACTACGAGCACCTCAGAAGGAACGACCTGTATGCCTCGTATGCCGTGCATCCGGCCCCCCAGTCCAAGAACGAAAACATCTTCGGCGACACCAAGGGCTACCAGGCCGTGCTGCAGGTCGTCGACGAGGACGACAACGGCGTCATCCTGAACGGAATGAAGATGCTGGCCACGGCCGGTGTGTTCTGCGATGAAGTCTGGATCGGAAACCTGACGCCGATTTCCGATGACAAGAAAAAGGAAGCCATAACCTGCGCCGTGCCGATGAATGCCGCGGGGTTGACCCTCTGGGTTCGCAAGCCCATGGAGCTGTATGCGGCCACGGAGTTCGACAGTCCCCTGGCGTCGAATTTCGACGAAAGCGACGTGATGCTGATCTTCGATAACGTGCGGGTGCCCTGGGAGCGCGTTTTCGTTCACGACCGCGCGGCGCTCTCGCGGGAGATTTATGTCCAGACCGCCTCGCACACGCTCGGCAATCACCAGTCCAATGTGCGCTTCCATGCAAAACTGCGGTTCATCGCCGGAATCATCCACAAGATCACGCAATCCGCCGGGGTGGACGGTATTCCCGTCGTGGCGGAAAAACTCGGAAGACTGGCAGCGTGGGAAGCGGCCCTGGGCGGGATGATCCAGGGCCAGATACAGGACTGCGAAGATCTCGGCAACGGCTATTTGAATTTCAATCGGCGCTACATGTATGCGGCGCTCAACTGGTGCCAGGAGCACTACCCCGGGATCATCGCGATGATGCGGGAACTGTCCGGCGGCAGCGTGTTCCAGATGCCCGCCGACATCTCGGTTCTGGAAAACCCGGCGACACGCGATATCTTCCGGGACTACTGGGCGTCCGGAAACGAAACCGCGGTGGAGCGCGTCAAGCTGTACCGCCTGGCCTGGGACATGTACGGCAGCGAATTCGGGTCGCGCCAGCAGCAATACGAGAACTTTTTCGCCGGGCCGTCCTTCATCGTGCGCAACCACAGTTTCCGGGAGGCGCCCTGGAGCGCCTTTGGCGCGGTCGTGAACGGCCTGCTGGACAGCATCCCGCTGCCCGGGGAGTCCGAATAAACAGGAAACTTGCTTGGCGGACGTCGATCGAGTCCTGATCGCAGGCGCCGGTCCCGTCGGGCTGAGTTGCGCCCTGTTCCTGACCCGCAGCGGCATACCGGTTTCGGTATTCGAGGCCGAGAGCGAGCTGCCCGAAGACATGCGCGCATCGACTTTTCATCCGGCCACGCTGGATGTGCTCGATGACCCCGAAATCGTCGGGGATTTGCTCGCGGATGGCGTCAAGTGCAGGCAGTGGCAGTACCGCAATCACGAAACGGGCGAATGCGCCGTGTTCGACATGGACGTCCTGCGGGGCCGGACCTCTCACCCCTACAGGCTGCAATGCGAACAGTTCCGGCTGACCCGGGCGATCTGCTCGAGGCTCGGAGACAACAGTCTGTTCAATCTCGAGTTCGGGGTCCGCGTGACCCATGCCGGGCAGAACGAAGACGGCGTCGACGTCAAGGTGGAAGCGCCGGACGGGCCGCGAACGGTCCCCGGCAGCTTTATCATCGGCGCGGACGGCGCGGGGAGTCGGATCCGCAAGGCCATGGGCCTGGACTTCAAGGGCGAGACGTATCCGGTCACGTCACTGACGGTTGCGGTTCGCTATCCCTTCGACAGGCATATCGAAGGCCTGTTGCCGGTCAATTACTGCTGGACCGAAGACAGTCACTTCAGCATGATGCAGCTGAAGGACGTCTGGCGGGTCGGTTTTGCGCCCAAACCGGGGCAGTCGCATCAGCAAGCGTTGCAGCCGGATCAGATCCAGGCCCGGCTGCAGGAAATCCACCCGAAAGAGGGTCCATACGAGATCGCTCACACAGGCGCCTACACCATTCACCGGCGGATCGCAGACAGTTTCCGCGCAGGGCGCATGGTCTTGGCGGGCGATGCCGCGCATCTGAACAGTCCTTCGGGCGGCATGGGCATGAACAGCGGCATTCACGACGCGCGCAACCTTTGCGACAAGCTGGGCGCGATCATCCTCGAGGGCGCGGACGAATCGTTGCTGGACCGTTATTCGCGGCAGCGCCGTTCAATCGCCCTCGATGAGGTGCAGGTCAGGTCCGACCGGAATTACCGGCGCCACAGGGTGAAGGGCAAGAGGGAAAGAGCCGAAGTCTGGGACGAGCTACGGCGCGTGACGGGCGACCGCCGCCTGATGACCGACTTCCTGATGGAAAGCTCGATGCTGCGGTCGCTTGAGAAGGCAGAGCGGATCGAGTAGATCGACGCCGCTAGAGCAGGCGTCCGCCGGTGACGTTGAGCGTCGCCCCGGTCATGTAGTCGGCGGCGGAAGAACACAGGAAAGCGATCGATCGGGCCACCTCGCGGGGACTGCAAAGGCGCCCGAGGGGAATCTCATCGATGATCCGGTCCTGTTGCGAAGGCTCCAGCCGGCGGAACATCGGCGTATCTATCGTGCCGGGCACGATGCAGTTGACCCGGATTCCATCCGGCGCCCATTCCTTCGCCAGGTAGCGCGCCAGGTTGATGATCCCGGCCTTGGCCGCCGCGTAGGCGGGGCCGGAGAGATGCGAGCCGCCGTGAACGCCGTTGGGGGAGGAAACCAGGACGAGGCAGCCTCCCGTTTCGCTCAGGTGTTCATGCGTGGCCCGCGCCAGGAGATAAGCCGATGTCAGATTGACGTCGATGAGCCGCCGCCAGTCTTCCGGTTCCGTATCGACGAGTTTGCCGCCGCCCACCGCGCCGGCGGCGTGGATGACATAGTGGATCTTCGAGAATTGCCGTAAGCATTCGCTTACCGCCTCGCGCAGATCGCCTTCCGAGGCGACGTCGCCGGCAAGCGCGAGAGCGGCGCCGGCCCCGGCCTTCTTGAGGTCAAGGCCGGCGACTTCGGCACCGGCTTCGGAAAAAAGCTCGGCGACCGCCTTTCCGACGCCGCTCGCGGCGCCAGTTACGAACGCTACTTTGCCCCTGGCATTGAAGGACGGCGTCACGCCGCTTGCCTGGCCACCAGCTTGTCGTATATCCCGTTGAGCATGCTGTAGCGCAACTCCGCCGTGGCTCTGACGATATTCAGCGCGCGCTTTTGAAGCGCAGGCGTGTCCGCGTAGCGATAAGTGAGTTCGAGACCGGTCTGCGCGTGTTCCACGTCGCCCTCGATGTGCACGTGGAAGAACTCCAGGTCGTCTTCGGAGAAGCCCATTTTTTCCATGGCCGCGACGTACATGGGGAACAGCGTCGGCAACTGGCCTTCAAGCGCCACCATGATGCCCGCGCAGGCCTCCGAGACGTGTCGTATGGCCGTCAGTTCCCAGGTCCAGGCGGCCATCGCGCGCGTAGTGGGCAGGATGCGGTTCTCGTCCTCGCCGTCGACGATGTGGCCGCGCGATTTCCCGCAGGCCATGCCGAACTTGACCAGCAACTCCGGGTGCCGCTTCTCCGGCTGGTCCGGCATCTCCTCGCCCAGCATGTTCTCGAGCAGGTGCTGGCGACCGTCCAGGTCGGGAAGCCGCGAATAAAGCAGCGCGAAATGCTGGGGGACCGGCCGGATGTAGTAATAGTGCTGGACCGCCCATTCGCCGAGCTGGTCCCGGCTCAATTCGCCCGCGGCCCAGGCGGCGCTGAACGGATGCAGCCCGCTATGGCTCGGTTTCCGCGCCGCCTCGAGCGCGGCCCAGAACTCCTCTTTCGGTATCAGCTTGTCCACGCCGCTCTCCCGCATTCCGCGGTTCCCGTTGTCAGGGTTGGTCGAGCGCGCCTAATAGCTGAAGGAGAGGGTCACGCCGCACTTGCGGCCCTCGCGCTCATGTATGACGCGGTGCGGCACGCCCAGGAAGTTCCGCAGCAGGAACGATCGGACCGGCGTGTCGTCATCCGTCACGTTGCTGCAGAAGCCCTGCACTGACAGGTTTTCCCTCTGCAGGCCGAAGCGCACATTGACGGTCGTCTGACTGCCGATATACCCGGTATTGGAATCGTCGATATAGCGTTTGCCGCGAAACACGGCGTCGGCGCGGCCAAAAAAGTCGTAGCCGCCGTTCATCAACCGGCTGACGAACGCGATGCCGACATTACCGGAGTGCTTGCTGACGCTGGAGAACTGATTTCCCGTGATTTCGCCGGTGGTGATCGGGCCTTCGCCCATATCGTCGGCCATGACGGCGCAATCCAGGATGTCGCACACCCCCTCGAGATCATCGGTCGCGGTGGAGTAGGCGTGGCCGTACTCGGTATCGGTAAAGGCGTATCCGAGGTTCAGGCTGATGGCCTCCGTCAGCGCGACGAAGGCCTCCAGTTCGATGCCCTGCACCTCGGAGCCCTCGATATTGCGCACGATCGGGCTGCTGCTCGTCGCCAGTTCCGTGCCCGCGATCAACTGCTGGTCCTTCCAGTCCGTGTAGAAGATGGACGCATTCACTTGCGCGGCGCCGAACAGGTTGACCTTGGCGCCGGCTTCGTAGGTCCAGTTCGTTTCGATCTCGAAGCTGCGTTCAGATACCGAACAGTCCGGACCCGGGTCGTTGGGGCCCACACAGATTGAACCGGAGTTGAAGCCCCCGGATTTCGCGCCCCGGGCGGCCACCGCGTAGAGCAGTGTGTTCTCGTTCGGCCGGTAGGAAACGACGCCTCGCGGCGTAAGGAAGGTGAAAGTGTCCTCGAAGCGACCCTGCGGCGGTACATAACTCCTGCTGGAGGGATCCCGAAGAGGGAATACGTTCTGCATTTCGTTGAATTCTTTCTTTTCCGACGTGTAACGCAGTTCCAAAGCGAGATTCATCTGCTCCGAGGCATCGAAGTCAACGGCGCCGTACGCCGACCGGAACGTGTTCTTGCGATTGACCTCCTCGTCCAGCACGGGCGGGCATCCCTGCGTGTAGACGGTGCTTCTGGATCTCACGGGCGGGTCCGAGCAGCGCTTGCGGTTGTCGTCGAAATCCTCGCTGCTGAAGTAAACGCCGACCAGCCAGTCCAGGCTATTGTCGCCGCTCGATTGCATGCGCAGGTCCTGGCTGATTTCGCGGCGGTCCTCATCCGATCCCGTCAGCGATTGCGCGAGCACGGGTCCGCCCGACAGGGCCTGGGTCCTGCGCCCTACGATGCCGGAGAACGACGTGCCTTCCGGGCTGGTATCGGCATCGGAGAACGTAAAGGCCTTGCGGTCCTGCAGACCGGTAAGCGAGGTGACCGTGACCGTGTCGAGGTCCCAGCTCAGTTCCAGTACAGCGCGCAGGGAGTTCCGGTCCCCGGCCACGCCCATCGGGTCGGCGAACAGCTCTCCTTCCGTGGACGTGACTTCACCGTCAAACAAACGGGGAATACCGCAGTCGATCTCGCCGCCCAGGCCGTCCCGGCAGATGCCGGCCGCCGTGGACTCGCCGCGCTCGAAGGGGCTGACCGAGGCCGGCTTGCCGATCAGGCGAGGGTCGTCGTCGGCGACAAAGGCCCGCGGGCTTGGCGAAATCTCGTCGTCCCTGTAGGCGAGCGAGAAGAATCCCTCCAGGGATTCGTTCGGATTGAACACGACGTTGAGGCGCACGAACCCGGACTCCTGCTCGTTCAGCCGGTCGCCGTTGATGATGTTGGTATGCGTTCCGCCGCTGTTGAAGACGCCGGCGTCGATCCGCGCTGCCAGCCGATTCTCGACCAGGGGCAGGGAAATGTAAGCGGATGCATCCCACTTGCCTTCCGTGGCCGCCGTCGCCCGGCCGCCCAATTCCAACTCGTCTCCGGGCCTTCGGGTGATGTAGTTGATCGATCCGGCGAAGCTGTTGCGGCCCTGCAGTGCGCTTTGCGGGCCCTTGGCCACCTCGACCCGCTCAAGGCCGTCGAAGCCTATGGACGTCGAACCGGTAAAGCCGGGCGTGTGGACGCCATCCACGAAGGTCGACACATTGACTTCGTCGCCCACGCGGGTCTGCTGATTCAGACCGCGAATGATCGGCCGCGAACCGGCGATGCTGCCTGTGGTTTCGAAATCGAGGCCGGGCACGTGGTGCGCCAGGTCCAGAAGGTGCTCGACACCGCGATTCTGCAGCTCCTCCCAGCCGAGCGCCGAAACGGATAGCGGCAATTCCGACAGCCTCTCTTCGCGCTTGCGTGTGGTGACGACTATTTCTTCGATCTGCGCCTGGGCGACGGTCAGGGCGAAATCGCTTGCAAGAAATAGGCCCGCGAGTACCGTAGTTACGGTGAGAGTCGAACGGTGAATGTTCATGAGATCCCCCCTCCTGAACTGGCATTGTTCGATACGCTGCCTGTGGAACAGGTTATATCACACGACTTTGCAGGGTTTCGGTTGACCGCTTATCCGAAGATGCTCGAAAGCCAACGCATCGCGTTGGCAAGCGACGCGCGAAGGCGACATGTCAATAGCCGGGCATGACCCGGTCCTGGTGGCCGGCGCCGGGCCCGTAGGGCTGGTTGCCGCGCTGCTGCTCGCCAGGGCAGGCGTGCGTGTGAGGGTCTTCGAGAAGCGCGAGTCTCTCAGCCGCGCGTCCAGGGCCTCGACCTTTCATCCGCCCACGCTGGCCATACTGGACGAACTCGGCGTGGCGGACACGGCGATTGGCGCCGGCAGGGTCGTACGGGAGATTCAATATCTGGACGGCGCCCATAAGGTGCTGGCCCGGTTCGACATGGCGGACCTTGCGACGGAGACGCCCTTTCCCTTTCGCCTGCACTATGAACAGGGGGAGCTCACGCGGGACATCGTCGGGGCTCTTGAGCGGTTGCCGAACGCCGAAATCACGTTCCGGGCGGAGGTCATCGGCGCGGAGACGGCCGGCTCGCAGGTCGCCGCCGACATCCGGTGCCCTGCAGGGCGGCAGAAGGTCATCGGGTCATGGCTGTTTGCAGCGGACGGCGCACGCAGCGCCGTGCGGGAAAGCCTCGGGATTGAATTCGACGAACGGCCCTACGGAACGCACGTGCTTCGCGTCATGACACGCCAGGACCTGGACACCGTGGTTCGCGGAATAGCGCCGCTCAGTTACATCTTCAATGACGAGGGGTCCTGCAGCCTGCTCGAGATGCCCGATTGCTGGCGCATCATCCTCAGGGTTCCTGCGGGGACACCGCAGCGACTGGCGCTCGACATGGACTGGCTCAGGGAACGGCTCGGCAGGTTCTTTGCCCCGTCCGACCTTCGCGAACCGGATTTCGTTTCGACCGACATCTTCGCGGTAAGCAGGGCCATTGCCGGCGAAAACCGCGCGGGCCGGATCTTTCTGGTCGGCGACGCCGCGCACCTGACCAATACGCGCGGCGGCATGAACATGAACTGCGGAATTCATGACGCCTATGCGATCGCCGGCGCCCTGATCGACACGCTGAAGGGCGGCCCCGAGAGTATGCTTGGGCGGCCCGCCGAGGAGCGGCATGAAATTGCGCGAAACGAACTTATTCCACGCACCGATCATAGGGTCGCCAGGGCCAATGACTGGCTTCGCGAAGTACGCGACTGCGCCGGCGATCCGATGAGGGCTCGGGAATTTCTCCGGTCCGCATCGATGCTGGACATCGCCCCGCGCGTGAAGCCGCGTCGGGAAAGCCTTGCCGGCTGATCCCGCAATGACCCGGCGGGTGGGCGTGGTCGTGCCGCCGGCCAACCCGACCGTGGAGCCGGAAATGGCCCGCCTGCTCCCGGGGGGCATGGCGATGTACGTGTCGCGGCTGCCCCTCATGCCCGGCAGGACGCTCAAGGAACGCAACCGCTTGTACGTAACGCATTACCGCAACGCCATCGAGTCCTTCGGCGGCTTGAAACCGGATCCGGTGCTCATCGCCGTCACCGGTCCCTCCTACCGCCTGCTGCCGGAGGGCGACAGAAAACTCTGCGCCGACCTGAGCGCGGCAACCGGCGCACGCGTGATGACCGCCAGCCTGGCCATCCACGAAGCCATTCAAGCGTTGCGTTGCCAGGAAATTTCCCTGGTATCCCCATACCCGGACTGGCTGACCTCCTTGGGCGCGGCCTACTGGAAAGCCGCCGGCCACCACGTGGCCTCGATCACGCGCGTCTTCGATGAAGGCGCAGGACTCGGCGCCTACGACGCAACGACCCCGCAGGTCGTCAAGGCGCTGAAATCCGTCCAGCCTCGGAAGAATTCCGCTATCGTCCTTTCGGGCACCGGCATGGTGACGCTCGAAGCCATCCGCACCGTCCACCGCGATTTCCGCGTCCCGCTCCTGTCATCCAACCTCTGCGGCGCTTGGTGGCTAATGCGCGAGGCTGGCTTGAAGTCCGGCTCCACCCTCTTCAACGCCATCGCAGGCGAGTTACTGGCAACCCTTTGAACCCGCACTGCTACAACGTAAATCGCGCGTCGAGGCTGCCGTTCAGCACCGCATCGATGATCTGCCGGCCCCTTTCCGCCCCGATCACAGGCGTCATGTATTCGCGCGCCTTTGCCACGACCTGGCCGGTGCTCATCGGCCTGTCGATGTCGCCGGTAACGGATTCGACCCGGTAACTCCGTGAGCGCCCGCCCGCGCGCACGCGCAGGACGGCGCTGCGGCCGCGGATATCCGGGCTGACCGACACCTGGATTTTGCTCTCCAGGTCACGCTGCTCTTCGTTATCCAGCGCTTCGGGCAGATAGGCATCGGGCGTCAGGCTTCCGGTTCGCAGTGCGTGCGCGAGACCGTACGTCAGGCTGAACTGGGCCTGTATCGGCGTGCGCGGACTCCGGTTGCCGCAATAGGTGACGGCTTCTTCGTAGGTCTCAAGTTCGATGGCGTCGATTTCGCCGGGGTCGGCGCCGGGATTGTCCCGTCGCCACAACTCGGCGCAGGCCACGCCGTAGTGCACGTGGCGCACCGCGGCATAGGGTTTGAGGTACCCCTCAAGGATGTAGAAATCTTCCGTCGCTTCGAGCGAAGAGGCGTCCGTTCGTTCGGCGTCGAAGTTCAACGCGCTCGCGGCATCGAACGCGCCCATCGGCGCGGTGATGCCCGCGATTGCCGATTTTGCATAGGAGATTCCCATGGCCGCGGCGTGGGCTGCGTAGGTGTTGCGCGCGGTGCAGCCTTCGGCGACCGGCAGGTACAGAGTACAGGGCATCTGACAGGCGGCCATTGCCAGGGCATGCCGCGTCGTCTCGATGTTTGCTTCAAGCAACCGCGAGGCGGCCGCCGTGCTCGCAAGCGATCCCCAGCCGCCGTCCACATGCATGCCCCGGCGGATCCGCAGCGCTTCGCCGAAACGCCCGCCGATCTCGTAACCGGCCACGATGGCTTGCAGGACCTCGCCGAGGGTTGACCTCAGCGCGCTTCCCAGTGTGCCGGCGGAAGCCACCGCGTGCAGGCCCGGACGCCCGTGGGCCCTGGCGAGTCCTTCACAAGCCTCGTCCCAGCAGGCGGCCAGCGCAATAAGGAAAGCGGCTTCCGATGGGGCCAGGCCCTGTTCGGTTCCAGGCAGGCGAACCGGGCCGGGCGCAATCCGGGCCAGTTCGGCCGCCAGCCTCGCCGGTTCCGGCTTTCCCAGCCCCGAAACCGCACAGGCCAGCGTGTCGAGAAGCAGCAGCCGGGCCTTCTTCTCAACCTCCGGCGTTTCGGCAAGCTGAAAGCCGGCCAGCCACTCCAGCATCGGCCCGGTCCGAATCATCGGCGCCTGCCCTGAATCCGGGGCCGTGCCGTTGTTCTCGTTGTTCGGGGCCATTGGCGTATTCGCTGTCCCCGTTCAGACGTGGTGGCAGGCCACCCGCGCCCCGTTCTCGCGGGTCTTGAGAATCGGCTCGCGCTTGATGCAGTAGTTGGTGGCGATCGGGCAGCGGGTCCGGAACACGCATCCGGACGGCGGTTCGGTGGGAGAGGGCAGGTCGCCCTTGAGAATAACCCTCCTGGCGTCATCCTGCGACTCGAGGTCGGGGACGGGAATGGCGCTCAGCAACGCCTGCGAATAGGGGTGGGTCGGTGAGTCGAACAGCGTGTCCCGGTCCGCGATCTCCACGAAACGGCCCAGGTACATGACGATGATTCTGGTGCAGACGATACGGACCACCGACAGATCGTGGCTGATGAAGATGATGGAGATCCCGTGTTTCCTCTGGAGGTCCTTGAGCAGGTTGATGGTCTGCGTGCGGGTCGATACGTCCAGCGCGCTGACCGGTTCGTCGCAGATCACCAGCTTCGGTCGGAGGATCATGGCCCTGGCGATGCTGACCCGCTGGCATTGACCGCCGCTGAACTCGTGGGGATAGCGGTTCAGGTACTCGCGGTTCAGGCCCACGTCGCGCATCGTTTCTACAACGGCGGCATTGATGTCCTCGCGGCCCATTTCCGGATGAAAGCGCCGCAGGGGCTCGGCGATGATGCTGCCTATGGTCATGCGCGGGTTGAGGCTGGAAAGGGGGTCTTGAAAGACCACGCCCAGGTCCCTGCGCTTCTCGTTCATCGCCTTGCGGCCGATCCGTGTGAGGTCTTCTCCCTGCCAGACGATGCGCCCGCCGGTGGCCTCGATCAGCTGCAGTATGGCCCGCGCCAGCGTGGATTTGCCGCAGCCCGATTCGCCCACGATACCCACGGTTTCGCCTTCCGCGACGGTGAACGAAACGTCGTCCACGGCCTTGAGCGGCACGTAGCGGCGCCGGAGGCCGCCCGGCGTCCGCGAAGGGAAATACACCTTGAGGTTTTCGACCCTGAGAAGCGTGTTGCTCATGGCGGAAGGTCCAGGTGGCAGGCCTTCAGGTGTTTCCGCCCGCGCAGTTCGGGCGTTTCCCGCCGGCAGCGGTCCACTACGTGGGCGCAGCGTGGGGCGAAACTGCATCCTCCGGGCAGGCCGGTGTTTGTCGGTGGTTGCCCGCCGATGACCGGCAAGCGCTTGTCGGGGTCCCAGTCCGGGCGCGGCACGGCCGCCAGCAGCGCCCGGGTGTACGGATGCTGCGGGCGCATGTATATGTCCTCGATCGAGCCCTGCTCGACGACTCGCCCGGCGTACATGACGATGACGCGATTGCAGAGCCCGGCGACCACGCCGAGATCATGGGTGATGATCACGATGGTCGTGCGTTTCTTCAGCGATTTGAAGAAGTCCAGGATCTGCGCCTGAATCGTGAGGTCCAGCGCCGTTGTCGGCTCGTCCGCGATCAACAGGTCGGGGCTGCACAACAGCGCCTGGGCGATCATCACGCGCTGGCGCTGCCCGCCCGACAACTGGTGCGGATACATTTCGAACCGGCGCTTCGGCTGGGGTATCTGGACGATCTCCAGGACCTCCATCACCCGCGCACGGACTTCCTCCCGGCTCATGTTCGTGTGTTCCTGCAGGACCTCGCACAGTTGCCGGCCGACCCGCATGAAGGGCGTCAGCGCGCTCATCGGGTCCTGGAAGATCATGGCCACCTTTGACCCCCGTATCCGGTTGAGCCGGTCCGGAGGCGCATTGAGGATTTCCTTCTGCCTGAAGCGCACCCTGCCGCTGCTGACGCCGTTGTCGGCAAGCAGGCCCAGCACGGCCATTGCGGTCTGCGATTTTCCGGAGCCCGATTCGCCCACGATGCCGACGCAATCTCCCTTGTGGATCTCGAAATCCACGCCGTTTACGGCGAAGACCTCGCCGTCCTGCGTCGTAAAGCGCACATGCAGGTTCTCGCAATGCAAAAGCGGCGCGTTCAACGGTGGTGGTCCTTCGGGTCGAGCGAGTCGCGCAGGCCGTCGCCGATGAAATTGAAGCAGAACAGCGTGATGACGAGGAAGGCCGCGGGAATGATGAGCAGCCATGGAGCGGTGCCGATCTCGTCCGCGCCCTGGGAAATCAGTCGCCCCCAGCTCGTAAAGGGCTCCTGCACCCCGAGGCCGAGAAAACTCAGGTAGCTCTCCACGATGATATTGATGGGGATCAGCAACGTGACATAGACGATCACCGGCCCGATCACGTTGGGGATGATGTACTTCAGCAATATCGTGGGCGTCGACAGGCCGGCCGCCAGCGCGGACTCCACGTACTCCTTTTCCCTGATCGAGAGCGTCTGCCCGCGCACGATACGCGCCAGCGTCAGCCATTCCACGGCGCCTATGCAGATGAAGATCAGCAGGAAATTGTTGCCGAAGATCGTCACCAGGATGATGACGAAGAACAGCGTGGGCAGCGAATACAGCACGTCCACCACGCGCATCATCACGTCGCCCACGGCCCCGCCCCGGTAACCGGCGATGGCGCCGTAGAGCACGCCGATGATCAGCGCCACCAGCGTGGTCAGCACCCCGATGGTCAGCGAGATCCGGGCGCCGTAGAACGTGCGGGAGAACATGTCGCGACCGTTCACGTCGGTGCCGAACCAGAGGATGTTCTCGGTGGTGGGCGGCGACTGGATGTAGTCCCAGTTCACTTCATCCAGTCTGTTCGGCCAGAATTCGGGGACCAGTGCGGCCAGCACCGTGATCGCGCCCAGTACCCAGAGGCTCGCCATGGCCGCGCGGTGGCGGCGGAAGCGGGCCATGGCGTCCTTCCACAGCGAGCGGCCCTGCAGGGCGCCCACGCCGCCGCCGTTTCCCGCCGGCAAGCCCAGTGCCGCCGGCCCGCTCATCGGGGACGGACCCTCGGGTCCAGGTAGCCGTAGATGATGTCGGCCAGCAGGTTGAGCAGGATGATCAGCGTTGCGTAGACGATGACGATGCCCAGGATCAGGGAATAGTCGCGGTTCAGTGCGCCCTCGACGAAGGCGCGCCCGATGCCGGGCAGGCCGAAGATCGTCTCGATCACCACCGAGCCGGTCATCGCGCCGGCGATCGCCGGCCCCAGGTAGCTGACGACCGGCATGCAGGCCGGCCGCAATACGTGTCGGATGATGATTTTCGACTCGGGCAGGCCCTTGGCCCGCGCCGTGCGCACGTACTGGGCGTTCAGCGACTCGAGCATGGAACCCCGGGTGATGCGCGCGATGCCCGCGATGGAGGGCAGCGCCAATGCGCACACGGGAAGGACGATGTGCGCGAATTGCCCGCCGTTCCAGCCGGAAATGGGCAGCCAGCCCAGGTACAGGCCGAAAAACAGCGTGAGCAGCGGCGCCGTGACGAAGGTGGGGATCGCCACTCCGGTCATTGCGATCGCCATGACGGTGAAATCGGCCGCGGTGTTCTTCCGCAAGGCGGCGACGATGCCGCTCAGCATTCCGAAAAACAGCCCCACGGCGATGGCCGTCAGCCCGAGCTGCGCGCTGACCGGCAGGCCTTCGGCGATCAGTTCGGCGACGTTCTTGTCGCGGTAGACCAGCGACGGTCCCAGGTCGCCCTGCGCGAGCCGCCCCAGGTAGTTTGCGTATTGCTCGAACAGCGGCTTGTCCAGGTCATAGGCCTTGCGCAGGTTCTCGATCAGCAGGGGGTCTAGGTCCGGAACGAGGTCGAAGGGCCCGCCGGGAGCGGCGCGCATCAGAAAAAACGAGGCGGTGATGATGACGAAAAGTGTGGGGATGGCGACCAGAAGCCGCCTCAATGCGTAGTTCAGCACTTTCCTGTCCGCCCGGCTCCCGGTCCCGTTGTCCCGCATCCGTTTGCCGTGAAATAATCCACTGGAATCCGACCCGGGAACGCTCCAGATGAAAGATAACGGTAAATCGAAACCGGCGCTGCCGCAAGGGATTGCCGTGCCGAAGCGCGTGCAGTGCTTCATCGACGGAAAACGTGTCGCCGGCACGGGCGTTGAAATTCCGGTCATCTATCCGGCCACCGAGGCGGTCATCGGCACGCTCGAGGAGGCGGCCGCAACGGAAGTCGACGCGGCGGTCGCGGCGGCCCGCGAGGCCTTTGACCACGGGCCCTGGCCCGAAATGGACATTCCCGAGCGCAAGGCAGTGTTGCTGTCGATACGAGCGCGCCTGCTGGAGAATGCGGAGGAGCTTGCCGTCCTGGAGTGTCTCGACACGGGCGTCCCCATCCGCACGATCCGGGGAAGGAAGATCAAGCGGCTGACCGACAATTTCGAGCTCTTTGCCGAGAGCCTGAGCATGATGGCCGGCGAGACCTACCAGCAGGACAAGCAGTTCCTGACCATGGTGACCCACGAGCCGGTGGGCGTCGCCGCCCTGATCGCGCCTTGGAACTCGCCATTGGGGCTGGCGACGGCAAAGCTGGCGCCCTGCATCGCCTACGGCAATACCTGCGTGCTCAAGCCGTCGGAGCACACGCCCATGGCGCTGGCCCGGATGGTGGAAATCCTGCATGAGGCGGGCTTGCCCAAAGGCGTCGTGAACCTGGTGAACGGCCGCGGCCCGGTGACCGGCGCCGCGCTGGTCGAGCACCCCGGGATCGACCTGGTCTCCTTTACCGGCGGCACCGAAACGGGCCGCTCGGTGATGTCGTCGGCCGCGGGAAACCTCGCCCCGGTGGCGCTGGAACTGGGCGGCAAGTCGGCCAACATCATCACCGAGACGGCGGACTTCGAGCAGGCCCTGGATGGCGCCCTGCTGGCGATCTATTCCAACAACGGCCAGCAATGCCTGGCGGGTTCGCGCATCCTGGTGCAACGCTCCATCGCCGACCGTTTCATCGAACGGTTCGTGGAGAGGGCCCGGCAGATCCGGATCGGCGACCCCATGGACCCCGATTGCGAAATGGGGCCGCTGGCGTTTAGGGAGCACCTGGAGAAGGTGCTTTCCTACGTGGACATCGCGCGGGGCGAGGGGGCCGAGTTGCTGGTGGGAGGGAAGCGCGCCGAAGGATTCGAGGCCGGTTATTACTTCGAACCCACGGCGGTGCTGGCGCCCTCGAACGGCTTGCGCGTCTGCCAGGAGGAGATTTTCGGGCCCTTTGCCGCGATTCAGGTCTATGACGGCCTGGACGAGGCCATCGCCATCGCCAACGACACGGAATTCGGACTCGTGGCCTACGTGTGGTCGGAAGACCTGCACACGATTACCCGTGTGACGCAGGCGCTGCGCGCGGGGACCGTCTGGGTCAACACGCCGCTGGTCCGGGAAGTCCGCGCTCCGTTCGGGGGCTACAAGTCCTCGGGTGTCGGCCGCGACGGCGTACGCGACTGCCTGGACTTCTTCACCGAGCAGAAAACCACCCAGATTCCCATCAATAAACTCTCGCTGGCCAAGCTGGGCGCGGGTTCCTGACAGCCGAATCCGATCGCGGGCCCTGCCCCTATAATCAGGAATCATGAAGAAACCGGGGCCCCACGCCATGCTGCCCGAGATGTCTCAGGAGGAGCAATCGAGGCTGAGCTTTTTCGTGTCGTTGAGCGGGGCCGCCCGCAAGGTCCTCAAGCCCGGCAACGAACTGATCTACGAGCGCGACGCCAGGCCGTCGTTCGTCGCCGAGCACGGACGCGAGCCGGCCACCGTCGAGGAAGTGCGGGACGTGATGGAGAAGCAGGAGTTCTACCAGATGTGGACCGCACTTTCCCGCTCCCAGCAGGAGCAGTACGTGGACTGCACCGGCAGCATCGTCGAACGCCAGTTGCCCGACCTGGTGCGCCGGTTCCGCGAGATTTCCGGCGAAGCGAAACTGGGCAGCCTGGAGCTGGACCCGGAGCTCGACATCCCCTACTACCAGAAGGAGTCCCACCAGCACTGCGTTCCCCTTTCGTACTACGAGGAGCTGGGAGAGGACGACGTATATGCCGGCGCCCGGGCCGATATCGGCTCGTACGCGTACAGCCGCGGACTGCGCGGGCTCTATAACGACGACAAGGGCCTGAGCGGGGCGAAGTTTCTCAAGAAGAATTTCCCCGACCTGGATCCGCGGAAAATACTGGACCTCGGCTGCATGTCGGGCAACAGCACCGTGCCCTACGTCGACGCCTTTCCGGATGCCGTCGTCCATGCCATCGATCTCGGAGCGCCGCAACTTCGCTATGCCCACGCCCGGGCGGAATCCATGGGCAAACGGATCCACTTCTCGCAGCAGAACGCCGAAAGCATGAAGTTCGAGGACGGCAGTTTCGAACTGGTCGTCTCGCACATCCTGTTTCACGAGACGTCGCGTCAGGCGATTCTCAACATCCTGCGCGAAGTGAAGCGGGTCTTGAAGCCCGATGGCGTGTTCCTGCACGTGGAAGTGCCGGTGCGGCGCGAGACGCCTTTTGCGCAGTTCCTGGCCAACTGGGACAGCTGGTACAACAACGAACCGTTCTGGGGCATCCTGGCGCGGACCGATGTCAGGGCCCTGGCCGTGGAGGCGGGCTTTGACGAGGAGCGTATTTTCGACCGGCCGGTCTATTCGCAGGCGCCGGGCGGCGTGTTCCGGAAGGGCGACGGCTGGTGGGGGTTCGGCGCCCGCAACTAGGGCCGGTCAACAGCCCCAGGCGCAACCGAGCAGCCGCAACGCGCTCCATGGCTAACAAGGACGAATTCAAGCCGCGCCCAAGGGCGCCCAGGGGCGTGCGGCCGTTCGCACTGGGCGACCGGCACCTGGAACGCGTGCTGAGCATGCTGGTCGCGGTCGCGGCCGAAGTCTCCGTCGTCCACGACCGCTACGACACGCTGTCACGGATCCTTGCCGAGAAGGGCATGGTCAAACTGGAAGACCTGGAGAACTTCGTCCCCGACGACGACGTGGAGGCGCAG
Organism: uncultured Gammaproteobacteria bacterium; assembly: GCA_964392625.1. Taxonomy (GTDB): domain Bacteria; phylum Pseudomonadota; class Gammaproteobacteria; order Steroidobacterales; family Foliamicaceae; genus Foliamicus. Next base: position 33,388 of record CAYMQG010000104.1, read on the forward strand.
CGCGAAGCCTGGCGGCAGGCGTTTCTGGGGCGCATGTTGCGCATCCTCCAGGAGGACCTCCAGGAAGACTCGCTGGAGGAGCGCGAAGAGAACTACCGCAAGCTGCAGGAGAAGCTGGCCAGCCGCCCCGTATAACCGTCTAGTCGTCGCGGCGGGGATAGGTCGTGGGAATGGGCTTTGCGATCCAGTTTTTCGGGTTTTCGCGACGCTGAGGGCAGGGGATCGCCAGCGCGTTGTAGCGGCCCTGCTTTTCCGCTTCGTCGATGTCGATCTCCCAGCCTCGTTTGGCCAGCTTGTAGATCAGCTTGCGGAAGGGCGCCTCGTTCTGGTCCGACGCGACCAGCAACTCGCCGGCCGTCGACCTTGGCAGGTAGCGGGGATTGACGTTCTGCGAAATGACCGTGTCTTCGGCCGCGGCCTTCTTCCGCCCCTCCAGCCGCTCTTCGTCGTGTTCGGGCCCGGTCAGGAAATTGCGCACCTGGTGGCTGAAGATGCGCGTATTGTCGGCGTCGATCGGGGTGCGTGCGGCGAAGGTGATGTGCCGCACGCCGTTGCTGCGTTCGATGTCGATCAGGTGGGAAATCCCGACGATGCTGAACCAGGTAAGGGCCTTGTTGTTGCCGCGTTTCTCTTCAAGGACCGATTTGGTCATCTCGCTCAGGTTCTTGTACTCCGCCGGCGGCCGTTCACGGTAGGTGCTGCTGCCCCATTCGTGCGCCACCGGTTCCACCAGCATCAGCTTCGGGTCCCTCTTGCTGCCGAAACTGGTGTGCACGAACGAGGGATGGGCGCCGTCGATGGAGTTTTCCTCGCTGCGCGCCCAGTTGCACTGAACGTCGTAGTTGAGGTGCACGATGCCCCACTTCTCGCGGCTCGCCATCGCCTCGTCGTAGTACGGATAGTTGTCGGGAATGGGCGGGCGCTTCTCTTCGGGCAGGTCGCCCAGAAACACCCAGATCCAGCCGTAGCGGATCACGACGGGGTAGCAGTCGACCCGTGCACGCCCGGGGATCTTCACATCGTCGCCCAGCGCCGGAATCCGCGTGCACCGTCCGCGGCTGTTGTATTCCCAGCCGTGATAGCTGCAGGCGATCCGCCCGTTGTTGACCCTGCCCAGGCCCAGCGACCCGCCCCGGTGGGAGCAGGTGTCGTTGACGCAGACGACTTCGTTTGCCTTGTTGCGGAACAGTGCGAACCAGAGGCCGAGCATCTTCACCCGGTAGGGTTTGCCGACTGTGACATCGTCCTCGACAGCGGCAACGTACCAGTTGTTGATCAACATGCACGTTCTCCTGGCGGGCGGTACCGGGCGTTCCGAATGCGCCGTTGCGGCGCGTTGTTATGATACACGGCACGGCCCGAAACACGGTCATATCAACGGTGGCTGACCCATTCAGAATACTTGGCGAACCTCGCCTGCCGGCGGGATATGACTGAGCCGGGGCCGGCACGATTGCGCAACAGGGTCCCGACCGCCGAAGAATTCGTCGACCGGGCCCGGGCGATCGTTCCGCAAATCAGGATGCGTGCGGGCGAAGCCGAGCGCCGGCGCACCCTGCCCGGCGACATGATGGACGTCGTCAGGGAAGCGGGCCTGCTGCACGCCTTCATTCCCGAGAGATACGGCGGCTACAACCTGAACTGGGGGCCGCAGATCGCGGCGGGCAGGGCGATCTCCGCGGGATGTCCGTCCACGGCGTGGCTGGTGTCGGTCGTGGGGTCGCATGCCGGCTATGTGGGGCGTATGTCGGAGGCGGCGCAGGACGACGTATGGGGCGGCGGCGAGGGCGTGCTGATCTGCACCGGAGCGGTTCCCATCGGCGTGGAGATGCGGCGCGCGGACGGCGGTTTCAGGGTCAGCGGTCAGTGGGCGTTCTGCAGCGGGGTCGATCACTCCGCCTGGGCGCTTCTTCGGGGCACGCCCGTCGGCGAAGAAGACGGGCCGCAGTACTACATGCTTTTCCCCAGCGACGACTTTTCGATTGTCGATGACTGGTTTGTTTCGGGCATGCGGGCAACCGGTTCGAAGTCGGTCCGTCTCGAGGACGCCTTTGTTCCCGAATATCGCACCCTGGCGCTGCCCGAATTGTTCGCGATGCATCCGCCGGGCTCGAAAGTGAGCAAGGGTCCCGTCTACAGCTACAGTTTCCGGGCCTATGCCGGCTCGGCCCTGATGGGGCCCATCATCGGCGCCGCGGAAGCGGCCTTCGACCTGTTCATCGAGGGGCTGAAGGAGTCCGGCAAGGACCTCGCCGACCCGTATGTGCAGATGCTCGTGGGCGAGACCGATGCCGAAGTGCGGGCGGCCGGCCAGCTGCTGGACAACGTCCTGAAAACGCAGGCCCATTACGCGACGCGCATGCTGCCGGTCCCGATGGAGCACAGGGTGGCGTTTGTCCGCGACCGGGCCTTCGCCTGCCGCCTGAGCCTGCGGGCGGTGGACAGAATGGCCGGTCAACTGGACCTTCAGCAGTCGCTTTCCGATACGCCGCTTCAGCGCTACCACCGGGACATCTACGCGATGTGCCAGCAGATCGGCATCAACTGGGACCGCAACATGACGAATGTCGCCCGCCAGATCCTGGGCCTGAAGACCGACATTCCCTATCTGAACGAAGCCTGATGGATTCCGGGTCCCTGATGGAAGCGTTGTCGGCACTGGCCGGCGAATTGCGCATGGGCCGCAGGACCGACGAGTTGTTGCCGGCGCTGCGAAAAGAAGGCGCCTTCGCCTTGCTGCAGCCCGAAAGCCGGGGCGGGCGGGAGGCGGCCTGGCCCGAATTCGTTTCGGCCACGCGGCAGGCGGCCTCGGCCTGTCCCGCCGCCGGCTGGCTGATCGCCACCTGCGGCGCCAACGCCGTGCTGGTGGCGCGCATGCCGGAAGGCGCGCGGGAGGCGGTGTGGCCGGAGGACACGCGGCCGGTCATAGCCGGAGCGGGACGCCCGGTCGAGAGTGAAGTGCTGGCAACGAAAGCGGGGTTCAGGATTTCCGGTCGCTGGGAGAACGTTCTCGCCGGCGCATCGGCGGACTGGGTTCTGGCCTCGGCCCCGTTCGACGGCATGCCCTGCGTCGCGCTGATTCCGGCATCACGGCTGGAGGTCGAAAACGCTTCCGCCCAGGTGCTGCGGGGTTCGGGATGTGCGCACCTGCGCGCCGACGGGGTCGAAGTGCACCGGGATTGCCTGGCTGCCGTCTCCGACCTGTTGGCCGGCCGGGCGCAATCGGGGCATGGCAATCGCCTCTACAGCGGCGATTTCTCGATGCTGTACGGAGCCGCGCGACTGGGCGCCATGGTTGGGGCGGCGGAGGGGGCGTACAGGGAGTACGTGAACATCACGGAGAAGTGGGTGAGCGGTATCGGCGGTCATCAGGTCGCGAAATTCACCCAGGTGCAGGTGCGGCTCGCCGAAACGAACGCGGAACTGGCCGTTGCCGCGCTGCTGCTGGACCAGTCCACCGCGGCCTTGCAGGATTACATCGAAAGCGGCCGGCTGCCCGGCGGCAGGGAGCGCGCGGAGTTGCGCCGCAACAACGCATACGTGGCGCGCAAGTCGCTGGAGTGCACCGAAAGGCTGGTCGTGCAAATGGGCGCGCGGGGGCTCCTGGACAGCAACCCGGTCCAGCATTTCTTTGTCGATATTCGCGCGATGGCGGCCCATGAGAGCATGGAGTGGGCTTCGAACATGTCGGCCATGGGCAAGTCCCTTCTCGGTCTCGAAACGGAATCCGCGCCCGCTTCCCTTTTTGCCGGCGGCTGACACGGGAACGATCGAGGAGCAGCGACTGGCTATGGGCGAGAAAACGATTCCGGCGCGCAACCCGCGAACGGGGGTTGTCGACTACGAGTTCCAGGCCGCCTCGTGCGCCGACGTGGAGCGCGAAGTCGCGGACATGCGCGAACATCAGCCGGCGTGGGATGGGCTGGGCATCGACGGACGCAGCGCGGTCCTGCGCCGTTGGGCCGACACGGTCGATGAGCGCAGCGAGGCACTGCTCGAAGCCCTGGTGACCGACACCGGGCGCTATTCGCTCTCGCGCGGCGAAGTGCTTGGGGTGCGCAGAAGGGTCGAGGCCTGGTGCGCGCAGGCGCCCGGGCTGATCGCCGAGGAGGAGCGGGTATCGCGGGTGAACAGCGACGTGGTGCTCGCCAATCAGTATGTTCCCTTCCGCGCGGTGGGCGTCATCAGTCCCTGGAATTTCCCGCTTACGCTTTCGCTGATCGACGGCCTGCCGGCGCTCTTTGCCGGCTGCAGCGTTGCGCTGAAGCCCAGCGAAGTCACGCCGCGATTCATCGGGCCGCTGAAGGAAAGCATCCGGGCCGTGCCGGAACTGGCCGGCGTGTTCCGGGTCCTGCCCGGCGACGGCGAGACCGGCGCGGCGCTGGTGAAGCATGTGGACCTGGTCTGCTTCACCGGCAGCGTGGCCACGGGCCGCAATGTCGCGGCCGCCGCGGGCGAGCGTTTCATCCCCGCTTACCTGGAGTTGGGCGGCAAGGACCCGGCGATGGTCATGGAAGGCGCCGACCTCGAAAGGGCCGCCGACGCGGTCGTGCGCCAGGCCGTGCTCAACAGCGGCCAGGTGTGCCTGTCGCTGGAGCGCATCTATGTGCAGGAGGGCGTATTCGACCAATTCCTCGATCTTCTGGTGGCCCGGGCCGCCAGGGTGCGACTCAACTACCCCGACATGCACTCGGGCCATATCGGCCCGCTGATCAGCGGAGACCAGGCAGCCGTGATCAAGGAGCACCTGGCCGACGCGGTGGCCGGCGGCGCCACGGTCCATTGCGGCGGAAAGATCGAGAATCACGGGGGCGGCGACTGGTGCGCGGCCACGGTGCTGAGCGACGTCAATCACCGGATGAAGGTCATGACCGAGGAAACCTTCGGTCCGATCATCCCGGTAATGAAGTTTTCGGACGTGGAGGAAGGCATCGCACTCAGCAACGACAGCGACTACGGCCTTTCCGCAGCCGTGTTTGCCGAAACCGACGAGGAAGCGCTGGACATCGCGAAGCGGATCAACTGTGGCGGGATGAGCATCAACGACGCGGGCCTGCAGTCGGTGACCACCGAGTGCGAGAAGCAGAGCTTCAACTATTCCGGTCTCGGCGCGTCCCGCATGGGGCCTTCCGGGATGTTGCGGTTCTTCCGCAAGAAGGCGCTGATGACCCAGAAGGGCTACCCGCGAACCATCGATGAACTCGGCGAAGTTTGATGTCGTCGTAGTCGGCGGAGGCACGGCCGGCATTCCCGCCGCCATCGCCGTCGCGGAGCGCGGCGGCACGGTGTGCATCGTCGAAGCGACCGCCGCCCTGGGCGGCACCTGCACGATCAGTTGGGGCCAGATGAGCGGCGCCGGCACCCGGATCCAGGCGGAAAAGGGCATTGCCGATTCCTGGCGCGACCACTACGAGGACGCCGTTCGCATCACCCAGGGCACGGCCAAAGATGAATTCCTGCGCCTGGCGACGAAGATCCAGGGGCCCCTGATCGACTGGCTGGAGGAAAACGGCTTCGAAATGGCCCCGGAAGTGCCCGGGATCCTCTACGCGCACGAACCCTATACGGCGGCCCGGCTGTACTGGGGCAACGATCGGGGTCAGTCCATCTGCAAGGTGCTGTTCAGACTGCTTGAGCCCCTGGTCGACGACGGGCTGGTGACCGTTCGCCTGAACACGGCGATGCGCGAGATCCTGGTCGACGACGACGGCGTCGTACAGGGAATATCCACCGAAGGCGGGGAGCGGATACTCGCCCGCAGCACCTTCCTGACTACCGGTGGCTACTCGGGCAACAGGGAGTTCTACGAGAAGATGCATCCGGGTGTCACCCTTTATCCGGGCACCTGGGAGCACTCGCGCGGAGACGGCATCCGGGCGGCCATGGCGATCGGCGCGGCGACCTGGAACGAGGAAAACTTTTCGCTGGGCATGGGCGGGATTTACGACAGCACGACGCAATATCCTCGCTATTGCGGCATCGGCGGCCTGACCCCCCAGGTGCGGCTGCCCTGGGAGATCCTGGTCAACCAGGAAGGCCAGCGGTTCATGGCCGAAGACCACGAGGGCTACGAGTACCGGGCGACCCGCCTGCGCAGGCAGACCGGCAACCGCGCCTGGTTGGTCTTCGACGAGGCGATCCGCAAAAACGCGCCCAATGTGTTCCTGCGCTGGTCCGGCGAAACGCTGGAGAGGCTCTACAACAACGGGCGCACGGTCAAGAAGGGTTCAACCCTGGATGAGCTTGCCGAAAACTGCGGAATCACGGACGAGGCGGCCCTGGCCGGCGCCGTCAGCGATTACAACAAGTCCTGCGAGAGCGGTCGGGACGGCTTCGGCCGCAGGCATTTTCCGCAAAAGATCGAGGCCGGGCCTTTCTACGCGGTCGAGATTGCCAGCTACGCAGTGCGCGGCAGCGTCGGCATCAAGGTCGATGCCCGGTTTCGCGTGCTCGACACGCAAGACCGGCCGATCGGAAATCTGTATGCCGCGGGCGAAATCCTCGGCGGCGGACTGTTCGGCGCCGCGGCCGTCGCCGGCATGGGGATCACGCCGGCTCTGGCGTTCGGCCAGTACGTCGGCGAGAAGCTGATTCCGCTGGGAGAAAACTAGGCGGCCTGATACTCCGTCAGGCTGAGCATCGAGCATTTCAGGCCGGTTTGCAGCTCGTTCACTACCTCGCCCGTTTCGATGTTCCTGCGTTGCAGCAGCCCCTGGGTGAAGTTGCTCAGGTAGAAGTGTTCTCCGTCCAGGGCCAGCTTCGCGCGAGTCCAGCCCCGGTCGAACGGCACGTCGTAGTTCCTGAGGATATTCCCCTCGGGACTGAACAGTACGGCGCCCGAACTGCAGGCCATCAGCACCTCGCCGCCGGGAAGCACGCCCATCCCGTAGGTCCTGAGCGAATCATCCTCGCCAAAAGTGAGGAAATCGTCCAGTTGCCGCCGCGATTGCGTGTCGTAGCGGCCAAGACGCCTGCCCGACTCGGATACGTAGTAGATGGTCGTGTCATCGGGGGCGATCGCCAGGTTGCTGATGCAGTGTCGGCCGCGGCGCCCGCCGTCGATTTCCACCTCGAAGAAGTGGACGGTCTCGGTGTGGGGATTGAAGCGGATCAGCTTGCCGTCGCCGAATTCGTCCTCGATCGGCGCGCCGTAGAGTGAATGCACGCCGATCACGATGTCGCCGTTTCGCGCCAGCGCCATGTTCCCGTAGCGCCGCACCGGCAGGTAGCTCGTCAGGCGGTGTTTTTCTCCCGCCGGATCGTAAACAAGCAGGCTGTTCTCCTGCGGGTTGGTGGCGTAGAGGCGCCGGTCGTTCGGGTTGTACAGCAGGCCGACCAGCAGTCCCGACTCGCCCGTCCAGAGTTCGCCCTTGGCATTGAAGTCCCGGTCGTAGTGGACGATGCGGCAGAGGCCGGATATTCCCTTGCGGAAATCGATATTGTCCTGGTCGATTTCGTTCAGGGCCAGGAAGAAATCGCCTTCCTGGAGGTCGCCGAGGTCGGCGGTATCGTGGCGCTTCCAGGAGTCAATTCCCATCCCGCTCCTCCTTCCCGCGCCTAGGGCGCCTCGCGAATGCTCAGGTCCCTGGCCATCTTGGGCGTATAGGTGTTCCTCCAGCCCTGCACGCGCGGGTTCACGAGGAAGGCCCTGGACTGGAAATACGTGGGTATGACCGGAAAGTCGCCCATCACCTGTTGCTCGATTTCCCTCAGGTACGCCGTGCGTTCTTCCGTCGATCGGATCGTGTCGGCAATTACCAGCCGCTCGTTGATGTCAGCGTTGGAATAGCCCGAATAGTTGCGGAAACTGTCTCCCCTGACCAGCGCAAAGAACGAAACCGGGTCCGGGAAAATGGAGTAGTAGGTCAGCCGCATCACCTCGTAGTCCCGGGAAGCGGCGCGGTTCATGAGGTCGCGGGCGCCGGCGGTTTCGAGTTCGGCTTCAACGCCGGCGCTCTGCCACATGGAGCGGTAGGCCACGGCCAGGCGGCGGTCCTTCTCGACCGGCGCGAAATGGAAGGTGAATCGAAGAGGATTGCCGCGGTTGAAGCCGGCTTCCGCCAGCAGCCTGCGCGCTTCGGTCCAGCGCTCTTCCTGGGTCATCCTGGCGAATTCGGGGGATTCCCCGGCGCTCCCCCAGATCGCGTTGGGGACGACCGAATAGGCGGGCTCGTCGCCGGTCCTGAGCAGCTTGTCGACGATGACGTCACGATCGATGGACAGCGACAGCGCCTTGCGCACGCGCAGGTCGTCGAACGGAGGCCGGGAGTTGTTGATGACCAGGTAGCAGAGGCCGATTCCCCGCGCCAGGCGGAATTCTTCGGGCCGGGTCTTGCGGAGGTTCTCGTACTGGTTGGACGGGATGTTCAGGATCACGTCCAGCTCGCCGGCCTGGTAACGCTTCAACGACGTGGTGGGCGAGGGGACGGGATAGTAGAAGACCTCTTCGATGCTGACCTTGTCCGCGCCGTGGTAATGCGGGTTCTTCACCAGTTGATAGTAGGTATTGGTGACGACCTTGTTCAGCACGTAGGCGCCGTTGGTGACCATGTTGCCGGGCTGCGTCCATCTCCGGCCGTGTTTCTCGATGGCGTGACGCGGCACGGGCGCATTGCTGTACGACGCCAGCAACTGGATGAAGTAGGGCGCCGGTCCGTCGAGAACGATCTCCAGCGTGGTTGGGGAAATCGCCGTCACGCCCAGCTCGTCGACCGGCTTCTCGCCCAGCGAAATGCCCCAGGCGTTCAGCACCGGGAACAGCGCGCTGGCGCCGCGGGTGCCCGACAGCGGATCGAGTATGCGCTTGTACGACCAGACAAAGTCCCCGGCGGTAATCTGCCTGCCGTCCGACCATTTCGCGTTCTCGTTGAGCTGAAACGTATAGACTCTGCCGTCCTCGGAGATCGTCCAGCTCTCGGCGATCGCCGGGATGATGCTGCCGTCCGGCGCCCGCGTTACCAGGCCCTCGAAAAGGTCGTACATGATGGCCCCGGCGGAGTTGCCGATCACGTACTGGGGATCGAAGGACGGCAGTTCGACGTTGGTCCCGCGCCGCAGCACGCCGGCCTCCAGTTCCGGCACGACCGGTGGCGCGAGCAGCAGCACGGCGAAAAGCAGTGGCACGGTCGTCCGCCTCATGCCCGACACTTTACCCTGTCAGCGCGCCATCAGCACGACGATCCGGCCCGGCCCGTCCGCGGAAGGATGCTGGATATAGACATCGTCCTTGCCGTCCCCGTCGAGGTCGGCAATCCTTGCATTGCGTTCGTCGGAGGACATTGGCGCCGTCACGCTGATCGCTTGCGGCGCGACCGGCTCGCTTCCCGCCACGCCCAGGAACACGCTCAGTTCGTCCCAGCGTTCGCCGATCAACAGGTCGGCACGGCCGTCGCCGTCAACATCGCCCGTGAGGATGGTCGGGAACATCGGCCCGCGCTTGTCCAAAGGCGCGAAGGGGCTGCGCACGTTTCGCGTCCAGTCGGGCTCCGCGCCGTGCTCCCCATTCCGGATCCGGTAGAACGCAAGATCGATTGAAACGGAATTTCCGACCATGGCGCCGAACATGTTGCCGAGGTCGATGTCGACGGCGCCAATGGCCGTGTCGTTGACGCCGTCGCCGTCGAAGTCGAAGAAACGCTGTGACGCATAGCCCCAGGGCTGCAGACCGCCGGCTTTCCCCGGCGAATCGAAGGAGGCGTCGGCAGCGGCCGGGAAGCTCGCGCCGCCTGGCCTGGCCCGGCCGAAATGCACGTTGTAGCGGCCGCGCAGCCGGAACGGGCTGCGCCCCTCCAGCGTCAGCGTGACCAGGTCGGCCACGGCGTCGCCGTTGAGATCATGGAATCCCTGCAGGATCGTGTGCTGCGTATGCGGTCCGAACCCGAGCAGCATCGACGGCACGCTCGCGTCGCCGAACTGGAAGGCCAGGCCGTACGAGCCGTCGAAGTCGAACTCCACCTCGGTCGTGAAGGTGTCGGGTGGATCGCCGAAACCGCCGGACCCGTCCTGCCGGTAGGCCAGAAACCGGTCCCCATCCCAGAAAACGAGGTCCCGGCGCCCGTCAAGGTCGAAATCGAAGTGATGGACACGGCTCAAGTACCAGGACAGGTTCTCGGCCGTGATACCGACTTGCGCGTAGGTGCGCTTGTCGCCATAGGCCTTCGCGTTCGCAAACGGATCGCCGGGCCCCAGCTTTTTCACCTGGCCGAAGGAACCGTCCTCCGACTGCAGAGCGAGCCAGAAGCCGTCGGTGTCGGGCGCCAGCAGGTCGTCCAGCCCGTCGCCGTTCACGTCGCGCGCGATGTCGAGATGCGGTACGCCGTCCTCGCCCGTGGCCCGGTAGGGGATCCTCAGATCGACGAGCGGAAGCTGCTCGCCCGACTCCGGATCGATCCACTCCACGCGCCCCCGCCGATACGTGATGAGCCGGTCCCGCCCCGCAATCCGCGCGAAATCCACGAACCGGACGGTGGGGTCAAGCTCGCCGTCAAGGGTCGTTATCCAGTCCCCGCTTTCCAGTGCGATCAACCGAATGTGACCGGACTGCGCCGGATCCATGCCGATCACGGCAAGCTGGGCGCGCCCGGAACCGTCGAAATTTCCCGTGAGCACGGTCTGGTGCAGCGCCGCCGGCGTGCCGATCTCGTGCGTCTCGAAGAGCGCGATGTCCTGTTGCGCCGTCAGGCTTGAAGTGCATCCGGCGAGGGCCAGGGCAAGGGCCGGTGCGGCAGCAATCCGGTGCGTAATCATGGGTGGCCTCCGTTTGGGTATCGTTTGCCGCAAACTACCGGTGAAGTCCACTTTATGAAACCATAATCGCAAATGTGTCATACTTCTGACCCGAAAAGTTCCAAATGGTGATACCTCATGGTTCAATCAAAGCGTCTCGTGAATGCACTGAAGGAGACCCTGAAGTCCCGGGACATCACTTACGCCCAGGTCGCCGATCACCTGGGCCTGTCCCTGAGCAGCGTCAAGCGGCAGTTCTCCACCCAGCGCTTCTCGCTGCACCGGCTCGAGCAGGTGTGCGACCTGGCGGGCATCGATCTGCTGGAGCTGGCCCGTCTCGCGGAAGAAAGACGGCTGCGCGTCGCTTCGTTGACGGAGGACCAGGAGCGGCAACTCGTAAGCGACCCGGCGCTGCTGCTCACCACCGTCTGCGTGCTCAATCGCTGGACGTTCGAGAGGATTGTCGAGCGCTACGGGTTCTCGACGGTCCAGTTGACCAATCTGCTGGTGCGGCTCGATCGAATCGGCCTGATCGAACTGCTCCCGGCCAAACGCATACGGCTGCGCGTCGCGCGCAACTTCGCCTGGCTTCCCGGCGGACCGATACACCGTTATTTCGTGGACCGTGTGCAGGGCGAATTCCTCTCCGGCGAGTTCGATCCCGACCGCGACCTGCACCGCTTTTCCTGGGGCATGCTGTCGGACCCGTCGGCGGCGCAGTTGCGCGCGAAGATCGCCGAGGTGATGGACGAGTTCGACGATCTGACCCGGCGCGACGAAGTGCGCGCCGACGCCGCGGCGGCGGGGACCTGTCTTCTGGTCGCGCTGCGACGCTGGGAACCGACCGCGTTTCAGTCGTTTCGGCACTCGAACCTTGCCGATGACCGATAATCCGCCCGGAACCATTCGGGAGGAGGAAACCGCCTTGAGCGCCATGCTGGATCGATCCGCCCTTGCCGCCATTGCATGCGGCGCGCTGTTGGCCGGCTGCGGGCAGCAGCCGCAATCCGAAAGCACGGCGCAGCCGCCACAGTCGTTTGCGCAGGTTGCGACCGTCCAGGGCGAGGTCCGGGGAATCGCCGGAGACGGGCTGGTGCAATTCAAGGGCATTCCCTATGCCGCGCCGCCCACCGGCGACCTGCGCTGGCGTGCGCCTCAGCCGGCTCTGCCGCGGGAAGCGGTCCTCGTCGCCGACGAATACGGCAACCGGTGCGTTCAGCGGCCGCGCACTGAAGGCTTTGCCATGACGGACGCCTTCACCCAGCCTGAGAGCGAGGACTGCCTCTATCTGAACATCTATCGCCCGGACAACGGGGATGCGCAATTGCCCGTAATGGTCTGGATCCCGGGCGGCGGGCTGACGGTCGGTTCGGGCTCGCGGCCGGTCAACCATGGCGGCAACCTGGCCAGACTCGGCGTGGTCGTGGTGGCGATCAACTACCGCCTCGGCAGTTTCGGCTTCTTTGCGCACCCGGAACTGTCGGCGCAGGACCCCGATGAAGGACGGCTGTTCAACTACGGACTGATGGACCAGATCGCCGCGCTGGAATGGGTGAGGGACAACATCGGGGCGTTCGGCGGGGACCCGGAAAACGTAACGATCTTCGGCGAATCGGCCGGCGGCTACTCGGTCTATGCCCTGGCTGCGTCGCCCGCGGCACGGGGACTGTTTGCGAAAGGCATTTCACAGTCCGGTTACGGCCGCAGGGGGCAGCCGCGCGTCGCTTCGCTGGCGGACGCGGGCGAAGCGCCCATCGAAGAGATGGGCGCAGAACTGGCGGAACGGCTGGGGATGGCCGAGGCCAACCTCGACGACCTTAGGGCGCAGCCCGCGGAGAAGATCGTCGAGGGCACCGACTTCAGCAACTTCATCTCGCTGGCCACCGACGGCGTAGTCCTCGCGGACGATCTGTGGCCCGTCTACGACCGCGGCGATGCGGCGAGAGTCCCGCTGATGATCGGCGCCACCGACTCCGAGTTCTCGATGGGCCCGTCGGAGGGACAGCGTGCGCAATTGCTCCGCTTCATGAGCGAGGACGTGATCGATGCGATGACGCCTTACTACGGTAACGAAACGCAGCGCGATACCTACATGTACAGCGATTACGTGTTCCATGCGCAAAACCGCGGCGTTGCCGTTGCGCACGAGAAAGCCGGCAATGCCGTCTACGCCTACCGGTTCGCGATGCCGGGCGTGGACGTGGAACGGCGCGAACTCAACGGCGAGACGATCTACGGCGCCTATCACGCAGGCGACCTGCCGTACATGTTCGGCAATTTCACCGGCGATCATTTCGACCCGACCGAGCCGGACAAAACGCAGCGCGCCGTTTCCGGGCAGATGATGCGCTACTGGACCAATTTCGCGCGCAGCGGCGATCCCAACGGTGAGGGCCTGCCGTTATGGCCGTTGGCGGAATACGAAAACACGATGTACTTCGCGCCCGACGGCGTTCAGTCGCGGAAGGACAGCTGGATAGCGCGCCTGGACGCGCTGAACGAACTCGTGGGCCTGTGACGGGCGCGCTATAGATCGGCGCCTGCTTTCAGGGGCGCACGGCGCCGTCGCGGCATCCAGCCTCCGTCGGCCCACTTCATCGCGGCGAGGGCGCCCACGCCGAACACCACGTAGGCTGCGACCAGCGCGTAGAGCGTGCCGTCGAAGATATAGGCCACAAACGCGCCCAGCGGAACCGAAACCAGCGTGGACAGCGAGGCGATCACCGCCGCGCCCACGCCGGCGATGTGCCCCAGCGGCTGCATGGCCAGCGCCCCCAGATTGCCGAACAGCAGACCAACGCAAACGAACACGAACAGCAGGTAGCCCATGAACAGCCAGAACGGGAGCACTCCGTCGAAGACGAAGGTCAGACCCAGTCCCACGACCGACGCGATCGTGGCCAGGGACATGGCCCCCCGGGACAGCTTTCGCATCCCGTACTGCATCACCAGGCGGCCGTTGACGAACGTTGCGACCCCGACCGCCAGCGCCAGCACCCCGAAATAGAAGGGAAACAGCGCGCCGGTGCCGTATACGTCCTGGAAGACCTGTTGCGATATGCTCAGGTAGGCCAGGAACGGCGCGAACACGCAGCCGCTGGCCAGCGTGTATCCGAGCGCGATCCGGATCTTGACGACTTCCACCGCCGTCCTGCCGATCGCGCGCGGGGACAGCGACCGCCGGCGTTCCGAGGGCAGCGTTTCGGGCTGGCGAATCGCGAACCAGAGAAAGCCGACCGCGGCGACGGCAAAGAACACGGCGAATATTGCGCGCCAGCCGCTGAGAAACTGGATCCATTGGCCCAGCGCTGGCGCGATTGTCGGCACGATGATGAATACGCCCATCGTGAACGACATCAGGCGCGCCATCTGACGGCCCGCGTACTGGTCGCGCACCAGCGCCATGACCACCACCCGCGGCGCCGAAACGCCGATGCCCTGCAGCACGCGCCCCGCGATCATCATTTCGAAGCTGCGCGCGTAAATGCTCATCAGGCACCCGGCCATGAACAGCACGAGGCCGGCATGGATGGCGGGCTTGCGGCCGATCCGGTCGGACAGCGGGCCGAAAACGATCTGGCCCATGCTCATCCCGAGGAACACCGCCGTAATGACGAACTGCACGTCGTTGCGTTGCGCCACCCCGAGGTCCTCGCCGATCGCCGGCAGCGCCGGCAGCATCGCGTCGATCGCCAGCGCAACCAACGAGATCAGCAGCGCGATAAGCGGCACGAACTCGCGCGTACGCAGGGCAGGGGTGGCGGCAGGCTGGCTCATTCTTCCTCTTGGGGGGCAGGCGCCGGGCTCGACGGAATCAACGCGAGCACCGGCGCGAACTGGAACGATGGGATTGGTGGAATTGTAAGTGCTTGGCGTGACTTTGGCAGGAGTGTTCGCTTCGACCGATCACCGCGGCGGCGTATCTCTTTCCGGTAGCCACTCGGCCAGCGCGTCCCGTACGCTCGCGGAGCCGGCCTCTCCAATCAGGTTGTTCCATTCATGGGGATCCGCGTCGAGGTCGTAGAGTTCTTCGGACCTGTCGGAGTAACGAGTGTAGCGATAGCGCTCGCTCCTGACGCTGTGGTTTCGAAAGCCGCTGGTCGTGATCGCCGCCGAATCCCAGGCCGTGGCGGGGTCCCGGAGCAGCGGCAGAAGGCTGTTTCCTTCCACATGCCCGGGAATCGGAAGACCGGCAAGTTCGGCCAGGGTCGGATAGATATCAATCAGCGACACGGGCTGGGAACTCCTTGACCCCGGAACCGTGACTCCGGGAGCGACGATGATCAGGGGCACTCGCGTCGATTCCTCCCAAAGCGTGTACTTGCGCCAACGCTGCTTCTCTCCAAGGTGGAAACCGTGATCCGAGAACAGAACAACAATCGTCTCGTCGCTGCGGCCGCTGGCGTCCAGTGCATCCAGGATTCGGCCCACCTGCGCGTCCGCGTAGCTCACGCTGGCAAGGTAGGCCTGAACGCCCTGGCGCCACCTGTCCTCTGAAACAATCCAGCGGTGAAGCGCCATGGGTGGTCTGTCGGTTAGCTCCAGGTACGGCATGGTGGCGATCTCGGGCACGTCATCGAGATCGCCCGCCAGCGTGTCGGGCAGCTCTATCGTCTCCAGCGGATGTGCATCGAAGTGTTCGCTTGGGGTGTACCAGGGCAGGTGCGGCCGATAAATTCCCGCAGCCACGAACCGCGGCTGCCCGGTTGTACTGGCGAGTTGGCCTGAAATCCACGCCGCTACCCTGGTATCCCCCATCTGGTTCACGGTTTCGGTCAGTGCGTGCCAGTCCAGGTCCTTCGTGAAGGGGTTCCCGTTGACGGGACGGTCCGGAGGAACAACTTCGTCGGGAAGTTGCCGATCGACGGAAGGGAAGAAACGGCTCCAGGCGCTCGGATCGTTGTAGCCGCTGAAACCCTCGGGGTCGAAGGTATGGGCGTGAAATATCTTTCCGGCCCCGATGGTTTCGTAGCCCTGATCGCGAAAAAACCTCGGCAGTGTCGCAATGTTCCGGAACACTTCGAGTCGCCGCCAGTCGGCGTCGTTTTCGTAAACGCCGCTGGACGACGGCCGCAGCCCGGTCAGGAGCGCCGTGCGAGAAGGGTTGCATAGCGGAGCGGAGGCATGCGCATTGGTGAACAGCATCCCCCGCTCGGCCAACCCGTCGATGCGGGGTGTCCGGGCCTGGGGATGCCCGCCGAGCACGCCGACCCAGTCATTCAGGTCGTCTATCGCGATAAAGAGAATGTCCGGAGGACCGTCAGCGCGAACGGCCGGAGAGACCGTGGCCAGCACGAACAGGGTGAGCGCCAACACCATCAGTCTGGGCAATAGCATTATTTTACAAATAATTATCATTCAAATAATTTGCTATTCTAACTATTGTGTATTATCTTTTTGAGCGCGCCGGACAGGACCATTGCGGTCCCGCCCGGTAGCCGCAAGAGTCAGTGACCTCCGAACGGGGAGACAAGCATAATGGCCAAGAGACTGCAAGGATTTTCAGCTGCCACCTTATCCTTTATTGTGGTGGCAATTGCGTTTGATGGAGTGGTTCCGGCCGCAGGAGCGCAGGAACAGGCAAGTGCCTCTTCGGCGGCGCTGGAAGAGATCGTCGTAACCGCCCGGCGGCGTGAGGAGAGCCTGCAGGATGTGCCGATCTCGATCTCCGCTTTTTCGGCTGAGCAGGTCGAACAGCAGGGAATCACGAACCTCATTGACCTGAATTCCGCGGTGCCCAATCTCTCTCTTGGCGGCTCGGATAACACCAACGGTTCCAATTCCATCGGGGTGACGATACGCGGTGTCGGCGATGGCTCCAGAATCAATCTGGACGGTGCAGTCGGTTTCTATATTGACGATGTTTTCATTCCGAGGCTCACGGGAACGATGGTGGATTTGCTCGATGTGGAGAGTATTGAAGTGCTTCGCGGTCCACAGGGGACCCTATTCGGGCGCAACACGACCGGCGGCGCCGTCCGATACAGCTCCAGGAAGCCCGTTCTCGGCGAGTACGACGCCTATCTGAAAGCAACGGCCGGCAACCTGAATCATTACGGCCTGACAGGCGTGTTGAACGTTCCCATGGGCGAACAGGCGGCCTTGCGAGTCAGCGGCTATTTCCGGAACCGTGATGGCTATGTCGACAACAGGATCGCCAGCCTGGATCCGGCGACCGTGTCGATTGTCGATACGGGAACGCAAGACCTGGGCAACAACGAAAACTGGGGCGTTCGAGTCGGGCTGCGGTTCCAGCCGGCCGACAACCTGACGGTTGACCTGACCGGAGCCTATATCGAAGACAAGGGTCATGGTCCTCCCATAAAGGTCACGTCCTGGAACTTTGACGCCAGACGCGGCGAGGGCGAGCCCTGCCTGATTGCGGCGCGAGGGATCGTCCGGGGCCGGGAGACGCGGCGGCCAGCGGGCGGGACCTGCACGATCAGCCGCGCCTCCGATCGCGCGTTCGACGGAGTTGCCGCAACGAATCCGGCGCTCACCCAGGTGCTGGGCGACACGTTCGCGGTATTCCCGGGCGACGAAACACGCGGCGGAATACCCAATCTGGAAGACTTCACAACCGAGTTCCTCTCGGCCGTGATTTCCTGGCAGATTAGTGAATCGCTGAGCCTCACCAGCCGGACGGCCTCCCTCGTCATTGATCAGCTGATCATGAACGACAACGACTACACGCCCATCGTCTGGCGGGAGCGCGTGCGGATGGGCACCAGCGACAGTTTTTCGCAGGAACTCCTGCTGAACGGCGAATCGGGGAACATCGACTGGACTGCGGGGCTCTACTATTTCACCGAGGAACCGGAAGAAGTCACCCGGGGCTCCGACACCGGCACCCCGGATGTCTTCATACGCCACGAGATCCTGGATGCGGACGCACTAGCGCTGTTCGGCGAAGCAACGCTGCAGGTGAATGACGAGCTGGATATCACCGCAGGCTATCGCTGGACGCAGGACGACAAGACGCTGACCGCTGTCGGGGACGGCCCGATCCGCACCAGGGACAGGAACTTCGTCCCGGCGCCGGACGATCCTCCGGCGCCCACCGAAGCTACCGGCAGCAGCGACTGGACGTCCAATACCTGGCGCGTCAGCGTTCAGTACGACTGGTCGGACAATGTCATGACGTACATATCGGCGAGCACCGGGTTCAGGAGTGGCGGATTCAATAACGAGATGGACCTGAAGCACGGCCCGGAGGCCAATTATGGAATCCTGCCGTTCGATCCGGAGGAGATCGATGCCTACGAGCTGGGTCTGCGCAGCGATCTGGCCGGCGGCCTGATGCGCCTGAACGTTACGGCCTATTGGCAGGAATGGATCAACCGCCAGCTCCGCACGGTGCGCCCGGACGGTCTCAGGTTCGTGGCCAACGCGGGCGATGCGGAAACCCAGGGAGTCGAGGTGGACCTGTCATGGCAGGCAAGCGACGATCTGCTGCTCTCGGCGTCGGTTGGAACCATCGATGGCGAATGGACGGCAATCGACCCCCTGATGGCCGGCAATATCCTGATCGATTCGGAACCGCACCGCATGCCCGATCTTTCCTACGCGCTGAGCCTTCTTCACACCTATGAATTGACCAACGGTTTTGGGCTGACCAGCAGCCTGAACTATGGCTGGACCGATGATCAGTACACCTCTTCGCTGGAGACCCGCACGATTCCCATCGAAGCCCACGGCCTGATGAACGCCCGGTTCAAGCTGACTTCCGCGCAGCAGACATGGTGGGTTGCTCTTTACTGCACCAATTGCCTGGATGAGGATTACATCGTGACCGGCGGCGATTTCACCGGCCTCACACCCAACCAGGCGCGCGTACGTGACCTTGGCAGGGAAGGATACCGTTGGGAGGAAATCGGACGGCCACAGGAATGGGGGATCGAATTCGGCCTGGACTTCTAGTTGCTTCGGCCCGGGAAAAGCTGTGTAATGGGCCACCGGCCCCAGTCGCTGCAGTTTTAGTCCATGCCGTCGGCAATTCCCAGGAAAAGGAAGACTTTCGGATCCGCGGTCACGTCACCATCGCTCTCGCTCGGCGATCTGAACGATTTTCTGGGCATCAAGATACGGAGGATTCAGCGCTCCATCAACCGCCATCTTTCGGACGCGCTGGACGGAATGGACGTCGCGGTGGGGGAATTCGGCACACTGGGCCTGATTGCCGCGAACCCGGGACTCGCCCAGATCGACATAGCCCGCGAATACGATATCGACAAGGCGACGATGGTCGGCCTGCTGGACAATCTGGAGGCGGCGGGATATGTGCGTCGCCGCAAGCACCCGAAGGACCGAAGGCGCAATGCGCTGACTCTGACGAAGAAGGGCGTGGAGCGGTTTGAAGAGCTGAAGAGCGCTTTTGCCGCTCAGGAAGCGTCGTTTACCCAGACATTGACGAAGGCCGAGAAAAAGGTCCTGATGGACCTGCTGGACCGCATTCCCCTGCAGTGATGCGGGCCGGTCAGTAGCTGTAGATTTCCTCCCGCGATAGCTGGATTTCCAGCCAGGTGGCGAGTCGCGCCAGCCACTGATTCCGGTAGTAAACCAGTCCGTCAGCCGCAACCGCGGGCGACGATCCCGCGATCAGCATGACCTTTTGCCCTTCCGCGAAAGTGTCTTCCCGGTGGTAAATCGCGCCGTTGCCCGCCTGGGCAAGCCACGCCAGTTCCTCCTCGTCGCCCAGCGCTTTCGCCGCCAGCGCGCGAATGGGGTGTCCTTCATTCAATCCGGTAACAATTGCAATGTGCGGGGCTTCGTGAAACGGCCCGAATTCCTGAGGTTCGACATGCCGGTAGCTCACGGACTTCCTTGCCAGGAAATCGGTGAGTTCGCCAATCAGCGCAAAGGACTCCGATGTCGCAACGATCAGCAAGTCCTCCTGGAGCTCCACCGGACGTTGCGAAGAGACCGGGAACGGCGGAGCTTCGACTGATTGACATCCTGCAAGCAGCAACAGCCCCGCTGCAATCAGGCGCCGGTCAAGAAGCATACGGATCAATCCGCCGCTGGCCCACCGCGCATGGCGTCGGGCTGAATCTTCCACTCGGCGCCCAGCGGAGGCGTGACGCGCAATTCGCTGCGGGGCAATTCCTCGAGCTTCCCGCAGAAGTCGTACGGATAGGCCTGGGCCCGCGCCAACGCCCACAGCGGATTCTCGTGCGCATTGAACGCCACGTATTCCCAGACGACTTCACCCCCGTCCGGGTGATTCTCGTCCGGACGCACCTGGAAGATCCTCCCGGTGTTGTCTTCCGAAATCAACGTGTTGCCGTTCGGAAGGCGCTGGACCGAACCACGGGAGCGGCTGAAAAACCGCCATGAACGGCCGGACGCTTCGTATTTCCAGACAATCCTGTTCTCAACCGGATCGATCTCGACGATCAGTGTCTTGCCGATGTGGTCCTCGTTCGGCGAATAGGCCCCGTTGTCGAAGACCAGGAAGTTTCCCGCGCCAGGCAGGCCCTTGGGGATCATGTGTGCTTCGTGCTGGCCCGCCAGGCCGCCGAGATACCTGTGACCCCCCTTGTAGGTGATCTCACCCGTGTCCCGGCTGATTACCCAGAAATTCGGAAGATTGCGCGTGTTGTAGATGACATTGCCGGGCTTGAACCGCTCATCGCCCGCGTCATACCACTTGTTTTCGGGCACCGCCCGAACGGAGTTGCCGTGCGACCAGTCGATGATTCGGCGCCAGGCCGGCGCAAAGTCGTTGATGTCGATATGGTCGTGCGCGGCCCATTTCCATGTCACCTCGCCTTCGCGGGTGACGTACACCAACTCATCGCCGATGAGTTGCACGCCCTTCCGGCGAATCCGGCCGAAGTAGGGCCAGTCCACGTCCACCACCGTATCCAGAATTTCCTGCGGTACGGGCAGGCTGTACATCGCAAGCAGCTCGCCGTTGGGCAAGAGTTCGAAATCATGGTGCAGGTAGTGGGACTGTTGATCGCTAAGCCGGCCTCCGACGCCCCGCTGGTCCGGTCGCCATCGCCAGATCTCCTCGCTGTCCCAGCCATACTCGACGATGTGATTGATTCCTTCTTCCTCGCTCTCCTCGATCATCATCAAGCTGCAGTTCGGCTGCAGCCGATAACGTTGCCAGGTACCCACGTTCCACTCGTGGACGACGTTGCCGTTCATGTCCAGCAAACGGGCCCGGTCCGGTTCGCGCACGACTTCTTCCGAAGCCCCGTAGTTGGTGACCAGCGGCAATAGCAAATAGCTGTTGTAGGCCTTGTCGGGGTCGTAGCGGGTTACGCCGGTCGGATACACGGAAGGGAAGGCGTGCGCGATTCCCGAACGGTCCGCTCCCGGGATTTCCGCGATCAGGAGCAGCGACAGCGCCACAACGACGCTGGAAACGTAGGTAAACGCCGATTTCAGCGGTTTGGTCGGGACCATCTCGAAAGCTCCTGGATCATGCAAGGCCGTGGTGAAGCGTAATCTTTTTTTCGTCGCTCCGGCAGCGCCTGCGCCGTATGCGATAATGATTTCGGAAACAATAATTGTATTGAAGAATGATTGAAAATACCAACCACTTGGCGTAATCTCGCTGGCCGGCAACAGCAATCCAGAGCATGAACGCAACAAGCCAGCAGGCGGGACCCGATGTCCGGTTCGAGGCCGGCCTCACCATCGTTCGTTACGACAAGGACGGGAGGACCGGCTACGGCATCCTCGAGAAGGGCCGGGTAACTTCGATCCAGGGCGATATATTCGGCGAGTTCACCGCGGGCGACCGGCACTTTCCGCTCGACGAGGTAGTCCTGCTTGCCCCCATCGAGCCCAGAAAGGTCTACGGCGTGGGCATGAACAGCCACGGCTACCGGCAATATCGAATGGGCGCCGAGTATCCGGAGGCTGATCCTGCCGAGCCCCCGGTATTCGAGAAGTCCGGTTCGGCCATAACCGGCCCGCATAGCCATTTGCTCGTGCAGGAAGGAATGACCGGCATTTCCGGAAGCCCGGAACTGGCCGTGATCATGAAACGCCACGCGAGCGGGATTGCCGAGGATGAAGTGGACGACTACATACTCGGGTATTCGGCATCTTTCGACGCGATGTATCCGGAAGTCGCGATCAGGGACATGCTGGCGGCCAAGGACTTTCCCACTTCCTGCCCGCTTGGTCCCTGGATAAAGACTTCGCTGGATACCAGCGATCTCGAGGTGTCACTGAGCGTCAACGGAAAGGTGTATCACCAGGGATTCACCAGGGACTTCATCTACGATATTCCGCGCGTCGTCAGTTTCCTCTCCTCACGTTACGTCCTCGAGCCGGGCGACGTCGTTCTGATGGGCGCGATGGGCAGGGAGGCCCACGTGGACGGCAAGTCCGCGGACTTCGTGGATCGATTCACCGACCTCGGGGAACTCCGGCCGGTTGCCTACCCGAAATACCAGCCGGGCGACCGGCTTGTCGTGCGCGTTCAGGGCGTGGGAGAACTGCCGTTCAGCGTTTCCCGGTCGGAATAGCGCCTGTCAGGACAGCCAGTTCGGCAGAAACGTGATGATTCCCGGCACCAGCAGCAACAGCATCACGAGGAGAAAATCCGCCGCCAGGAACGGGGCGATCCCACGGAAGATCGTCCCCACCGGCACGTCCGGCGCGACACTCTTGACCAGATAGACCGCCATGCCTATCGGCGGCGTGATCAGGGCAATCTCCATCGCCCGGATGATGATGATCGCGAACCAGATGCCCTCGAAGCCCAGCGCCTGGGCGACGGGAAAGAACACCGGCACGGTGAGGGCCATCATGCCGGTCGTGTCCAGCACCGCGCCAAGCAACAGGTAGATCAGGAAGATCGCCAGAATCGCCAGCAGCGGCGCCACGTCCAGCTCCACGATCGACTCGCTGATCGCTGCGGGGATTCCGGTGGCGGTCATGAACGAGGTCATCATGAAAGCGCCGATGAAGATCGCGTACAGAAATCCCGTGGTCTTGAGGGTGGCGACGATCGCGGCCTTTAATTTCGCAATAGTCAGGCGCTTACGAATCAGCGCGAACGCCAGGGCCCCCGACGCGCCCACGGCGCCCGCCTCGGTGGGCGTGAACAAGCCGCCCACCAACCCTCCGAGCACCAGCGCCATCAGTAGCACGACTTCGCCGACGACCTTCAGCGAGGAAAACCGCTCGGCCCAGGAGTATCTGCGCCCCGGCGGGCCGAGCGACGGCCGCCAGCTGCACAGCAGGAAAATCGTCGCCATGTAGAAGATAGCTTCGAGGATTCCGGGGACCAGGCCGGCCAGGAATAGCTTGCTGATCGAAAGTTCGGTCAGCAGGCCCAGCACGATCAGCATGCCGCTTGGCGGTATCAGGCTGCCGATCGTTCCTCCCGCCGCAATGCTTCCGGTGGCGAGGGCGGGGCTGTAGCGATACTTCCTCATCTCGGGCAGCGAGACGAGGCCCATGGTCGAGACGGTTGCGACGGAAGAGGCGCTGACCGCGGCAAAGCCCGCGCAGCCTCCCACTGTCGCCATCGCCAGGCCCCCGCGTTGATGGCCCAGCCACTTTGCCGCCACTTCGTACAAGTCCTTTCCCATGCCCGACTGAAACATCACGTGCGCCATGAGGATGAACAAGGGCAACACTCCGAAGGTGAAGCTCGAAATGGTGTCGAAGGCAATGTTGGCAAGCTTGGCGAAGGCCGCCTCGGGCGAGAGCAGGTAGGCGAAACCGCAAAAGGCTACCAGGCCCATGCTGAAGGCGATGGGCAACCGCAGCAGGATCAGCCCGAAAAGCAGGACGAATGCGATCAGGCCCGTCTCAATCGGACTCATTACGGTCGTCCTCCAGTGCATGCAGCTTCCATGCCGCCAGCCAGACGGCAACACCGCAACAAACGGCCACCCACATCCAGCGCAGCGGCGCTACCGATATGCCGAGGACTTCCGTGTATTCGCCCAGCCGGGTGTTCCTGAGCGCGACAAGGGCGCCGGCCCAGGCCACGACACACCAGTAGAGCGCGCCTGCGAGGGCCATCGCGATTGCAATTCGACGCCGGTGTGCATTGGGGTACCGGTCCACGACGAAGTCGATCGCGACATGCGCCCCGGACAGCGTTGCGCAGAGCACCGCCGTGCCGGCAATGATCGGAATGATCAGTTCGGCCAGTTCATAGCTTCCGGGAATGATCTGGCCGGTCAGGCGGAACATGACATTGCCTACGATCAGGACCAGGAGACCCACGAGAGCGACCCCTCCCGCGTAGGCGACCAGATTGACCAGCCGCTCCCGAGCGCTCCCTGAAAAATTCACCGGGCTTTCTGCTCGAGCCGATGCCTGACCTGCGCCAGCATGACGGTGCCGGGCAGGGACCGCGCATCAAGTTCCCGGGCAATTCTGTCGCCTTCTTCAGCAAGGTTGTCCGCGTAGCTGCGAAGGTCCGCCGGCGCCAGTTCAATGAACTCGATGCCGATTTCACGGGCGTGCTCCAGACCCCTTTGCTCAACAGCCGCGACCTCGTCCACGATGCGATCCGCCCACCACGCTGCACTGTCCGCCATCAGCTTGCGCAGTTCCTCCGGCAGCCGATTCCAGGCGTTCAGGTTGATCGCTCTGGAAGGGTAGGGAGGCCGTGGATTGGGCAGCAGCGTGATGTAGCGGATCATCTCGTCGAAATTGAGGCTTACGAGCGTGTCCGCCGGGGAAACGGCGCCGTCGAGGATGCCCCGGCTCAGCGCGAAATACGCTTCGCTCATCGGCATTGCCACAGCGTCCACGCCCAGGCGCCGAAGCGCCGTTACCTTTTCGGCCGTTGATTTCAGCCGCAATCCCCGCAAGTCATCCAGGCTTCGCACCGGTTTGGCCGTGGTCATGACGAACATCGGACTAAGGCTGTTTGCAGCCAGCACGACCACGCCGGCAAATTCCTCGCGAAGTGCGGCATGTTCAGCCCACAACTCCCAGAATATCGGCTCCGTGATCTTGCGGTCGAATATGCCGCCGTAGAAAGCCAGCGAGCCGCGTGTGAGGTGCATGCCGGCCCGCGAGACTACCGGCGAAATCACACCGATGTCGGCAACGCCCGCAGCCAGCTCATGAACGGTGTGCGCCCGCCCCACGAGTGTTCCGTTCCAGTAGGCCTCGAACTGAAGACTTCCGTCGCTTTCCTTCGTCATCCTGTCCATCCAGGCCCGATCGGCGCGGCTGAAAGGCGCGTTCATCCCGTACGGCGAAGCGAAACGCAGCAAATGCACTTCATCGGCGGCGACCGACGGAGCGCTCAGCAAGAACAACAGGAGCGTTGCGGCAGATTTTGGGAAAAACGAGGGCATCGCTTAACGACCGTAATTTGCGGGCTGAAGCAGTCGGAAGGCCGAGGCCTCGCTGCCCGTCTCGCATGGAATCTCTATCACGACCGGGCCCCGCTTCGAATCTTCCAATGCTCCCTGTAACCGGTCGCCCAGTTCGGCGGGTGAATTCACCCGGTGGGCCCGGGCGCCGAAGCTTTCGGCCAGCGTTACGAAGTCGGGATTGGTCAGCTCGGAGCCGAATACCCGCCCTTCGTAGAATTCAATCTGGTCCCTTCTGACATTTCCGAAGGCGTTGTTGTTGAAGATCAACGTGATCAGCCCGACCTTGTATTGCACCGCCGTTGCAAGTTCCTGAACGCCGTACATGAACCCTCCGTCTCCGGCAATTGATACGACCGTGCTGTGGGGATTGGCGATCTTGACGCCGATGCCGGTCTGAAAGCCATGTCCAAGATTACCCTGATAGCCGCCGGTCACGAGTTTTCCCGGTTCATAAACGGGGAATCCATACCATGCGGTGAAGCCTACCTGGGAGATCTCCTCGACGACGAAGGCGTCTCTTGGCAGTACTTCCCGCATGATGTCCAGGTAGGACATCTGCGGCTGTACCTGCTGGATCTCGCGCCAGGCTTCAGCCTTGACCGCCTCGAATTCGGCTTCAAGGGACGGACGGTCGCCTGGATCATCGCCGAGTTCCTTCAACAGCGCCTGCAAGGCGAGCCTTGAGTCCGCAACGAGACCGAGATCGGCTCGCAAGCGAACGGATTGCGTGGGATCGATGTCAATCCGTATCAGTTGAATCGTTGCAATGCCTTCCTGCCATCGAAACGCCGGAAGTTCGAGGCGGCTACCTATGCCGATCATCAGGTCGGATTCGGCATAGTACTTGTATCCCGCCACGCAATTGAATCCGTACGGAGTGTCGTCTCCGACAATGCCCCGGCCTCCGCGAAAGGACGTGACCGGGGCCTGAATCAAGGTTGCCAGCCTGGCCACCTCGCTTTTGGCATGTATTGC
Source organism: uncultured Gammaproteobacteria bacterium (assembly GCA_964392625.1). Taxonomy (GTDB): domain Bacteria; phylum Pseudomonadota; class Gammaproteobacteria; order Steroidobacterales; family Foliamicaceae; genus Foliamicus. The sequence continues at coordinate 59,403 of CAYMQG010000104.1, forward strand.
GCCGGTACCCACGTACAGCATCGGGCGCTTGGCCCTGCGAATCATGTCCGCCGCCGCCTTGATCGCGCTGGGGTCGGGTTCAATTGCGACGTCGGGCGATACGGAATTCATCGGCTCCACTTGCGATGTCTGTCCCAGAACATCCATGGGCACTTCCAGGGCCACCGGCTGGATGCGCCCGCTGGTCAACTGCCGGAACGCCTCTCCCACCAGGGCCGGCGCCTCCGCTGGGTGATTGATTCGTGCAGCCCACTTGGTAAGCGTCCGCAGCGTGTTGAGCTGATCCGGCAATTCATGCAGCATTCCATGCCCCACGCCAACGAAGGCGCTGGGTACCTGTCCGGCAATGCAGAGGACCGGAGTGTTGTGGGCAGTGCACAGGCCGGCGGTGGAGTTCAGGACTCCCGGTCCGGGCACCACACAGTAAACGCCGACCTTGCCCGTGGACTTGGCATAGCCGAAGGCCATGTAGGCCGCGCCCTGCTCATGGCGCGTAACGAATGTCCGGATTCGTTCCCGGTTCTTGTACAGCGCATCGAACAGGGCGTATGTTTGCGCGCCGGGGATGCCGAAAACAGTATCGACTCCGCCCCGGATAAGGCTTTCGACGATGGCTTCCGCGCAAGTCTGCGTTGTCGCACTCATGATCTTTACTGGCTTGCAGATTGCGTGCGCAACCTGAGGTTCACCCGGAAGCCTGATTCAATTGACCCTGCTGAATTAGTTTATTGGATAAACAATTGTAATTCCATACCGTTGGAGGATTGCGGCCGCTCGAATCGCGCGGCCTCCCGGGAAGCGAGGGCATGTCCCTCGCGGCGTCCGGCCTTCCGCGAAGACGCTCAGGAGAAGAAACGAACGGCGACCAATGCCGTGAACAGAATACCCAAGGCCACGTACAGTCGATTGGTTAACCGTGCTTCAAGTTGTGAAACTGCCGTCGTCAAATCCTTGTTTGTAACGTGATCTTCGTTACGTAGCTGCATGGCCCGCGCCACTGCCTTCGCTTGCTCAGGCGGCATCCCCGCGTCCTGAAATTCCTCCGCGGCTTTCAGACTGTCAAAAACGCTCTGGGTCATACGCAAAATGAAGGCATGTGCTCCTGATTCTAAACGTCATTATTCAGAATGCCCATCGAGAAATAGCCATCGAAAGGCCATAATTTGCGGATTAATTGGATTGGGGGATGGCCGACAGCGTGTGAACGAGAAGAGTGTGTGCAGCGTCCCGCATTGGGCTGAGGCGTGCGAAGCGCTGATTCGCGCCGACCCGGTGCTGGCAAGGCTCGTCCGGGCCGCCGGGGGATCCGTGCTGCAGCCGCGCAACGACGCGTTCTATTCGTTGTCGCGCTCCATCGTCGCGCAGCAGATCTCCGTTCATGCCGCGGAGGCCGTGTGGCAGAGGCTGCTCAGAGCAATAGGCGACTTGACGCCTGGCGTGGTTTGCAATCAAACGGAGGACGCGATGCGCGCGTGCGGCCTGTCGCGGCGCAAGGCGTCCTACCTCGTGAACCTGGCGGAGCAATTCAGGGACGGCGCCCTTGTCGGCAAGTCATGGAATCGCATGGACGACGAGGAGGTCATCGACACGCTGGTCGAAATCAGGGGCATCGGCCGCTGGACGGCGGAGATGTTCCTGATCTTTCACCTGCTGCGGCCGGACGTGCTTCCGGTCACCGACATCGGCATCCAGAAGGCCATCGCGCGCCACTACAACGCCGGCGAGCGCCTGAACGCCGATGAAATGACCGCCATTGCGGAGCCCTGGCGCCCCTGGCGATCCGTCGCCTCCTGGTACCTGTGGCGCAGCCTGGATGCGATCCCCGTGGAATACTGATCCGGGAGCGAAGGCGTCTCGCCTTCGCTGAGGGCGGGACGCCCTCGCTCCCAGGGGGCGGGACGCCCTCGCTTCCAGGGGGCGTATGATCGGGG
>CAYMQG010000105.1:0-2850 GCA_964392625.1 uncultured Gammaproteobacteria bacterium
ATGCCCGCGTCCTGCAGCAGTTCCAGTTCGCGGTGCCCCGCAGGTCCGGAGGTCTGGTCCGATCCGGCCACCAGGACTCCCCCGGCGGCGTGGACCATTCGCACGTTTTCCTTGGCGATTTCGGTCATCACCTTCATCCACCAGGTCCAGGGCCGTGCCTCGTATTCCGCGCGGGTCCCGGTCCTGAGTGTCTCGATTTCGTCCGGATCGATCGTGGCCTGGTAGAGCGGCTGGTCCAGGTACTCGGGCTGCTCGACCAGCCGTGCGTAGTTCTCGCCTATCGTGAGCGTGGTAACCATGGGAACCCGCTTGGCAGCCATCAGACGGGCGAATTCCTCCGTAACCGGGCCCTGGATGATGGGGTGCGCCAGCGTGTCGACGCCGGCGAAGATGGCCTGGCGGGCGCGCAGTTCGCTGGAAGTATGAGCGGTGGTGCGGATGCCGCGCTCGTTGTAGTACTCGACGATGATCTGCATCAGCTCCACGGGCAGGCGCGGGATGGTGGGGCGCGAGCCCCAGCCGCGCTCCTCGTAGGTGAGCTTGAGCACGTCGGGCTCGCGCGCGATGTGCGCGTCCAGCAGCGGCTTGGCTTCCGGCCAGTCATCCACCAGCGTGGCGCCTGCGGAGCTGCCGTGGCTGCCCGGATAGGTCACGATCCCGCCGGTGGCGAAAATGCGTGGGCTTTCGATCTCACCGGCACGCTCCTGTGCCCTCAGCTTCAGGATGAAATCAGGGTCGTTGCCAGCATCGTAGAGCATGGTGAAGCCGCTGTACAGGTAGCCATGCAGCGCCTGAATGCCTTCTTCGAAGTTGGGGGAGGGCGGTTCCTGAAGCCCTTCGGGCGGTGTGCGCACGCCGCCGCGCAGGTGGATATGCATGTCCACCATGCCGGGCATCAGGTAGCGGCCTTCGCCATTCAGCACTACGGCGCCGTCCGGTGCTGCGAGAGGCGCGTTGTCCACGGCGCTGACGCGCCCGTCCTCAACCGCCACCCACATTCCGGCGACGGCGGGACCTCCGGTGCCGTCCAGCAGCGAAACGTTTTCGATCAGCAGGTCCTGCGCGTTGGCCGTGGATGCCGTCGTGAGTGCAAGGAGCAGTGTGGCGAACATAGGGGAGCGAATCGGAGTCATGTCAGTTCTCCAGGTGTTTGAATACGATGCCGTCGCGCATAACGAGGCGCACGTCCAGAACCGCACTGATATCGTCCAACGGATTGGCCGCCAGCGCGACCAGGTCGGCGGCCTTGCCGGGCTCAAGGGAACCTGTCAGATCGGAGATGCCGGTGGCTTCCGCGGCGTGGACCGTACCCGACATCAGGGCTTCCATGGGCGTCATGCCGGCGTTGACGTATTCGATGAATTCGTTGGCGTTCTCGCCATGCGGAGAGACGGCCGAATCGGTGCCCAACGCAATCTTCACGCCCATGCTGTGGGCCAGGGCCACCATGTCCTTGGGCTGACGCCCGAGCTGCAGGAGCTTCTCCATGACCGGCGGGGGCAGGTTGCCGAAGGGGCCGGCCTTCATCTTTTCGGGAGTGTCGCCCACCGCAGTGATGGGATAGACGGTGGGCACCATCCAGGCATTCGTTTCCAGAAACATTTCCATCGTGCCTTCATCGGCCCACATGGCGTGTTCGATTGAGTCGAAGCCCGCGCGCAGGGCCGCTTCTATGCCTTCCTTGGCGTGAGCATGTGCGGTGACCTTGCGGCCCAGCGCATGTGTCGTCTCGGCGATGGCGTTCAGCTCTTCCTGCGTGAACTGCTGGCCGGTGCCTGTCGCGGTTTCGCTCAGGACGCCGCCGGTGGCCGTGACCTTGATCACGTCGGCGCCGCGCTTGACCATTTGGCGCACGGCCCTGCGGCAGTCGTCCGGGCCGTCGCAGGTCCCCAGCGCCGGCAAGGCACGCAGTATTTCCGTGCGAAATCCGTGGATGTCGCCGTGGCCTCCGCTGGGCGTGATGGCCTGGCCGGCCGCGAGTATGCGCGGGCCGGGAACCAGCCCGTCGCGAACGCCGTCCCGCAACGCGAAGATGGCGTGGCCGCGGGCGCCGAGGTCGCGCACGGTCGTGAAGCCGGCTTCCAGCGTCCACCGTGCGAACTGCGACCCCTGCAGCGCGAAGTACGAGTCGGAGCGCTCGACAAACTGGCCCTTGCGGTCGCCGCCCGACTGCGAGAGCAGGTGCACATGAAGGTCGATGAAACCCGGCATCACGAATTTCTCACGCAGGTCGAGCACTCTCAGCGGAGCCTCGTCGCCGCCTGAAACCTGTTCGATCCAGCCGTCCTCGATTGCGACTACCCGGCCGTTGCGCACGACGACGGTCTGTCGGGCGGTGGCCTCTTCGCCGGGCACCGCCAGCAGCGTTCCCGCGTGGATCAGCGTGTAGCCGGAAAACGGCCGGTAGTCAGGGGCGCGGTTGTAGTCCGCGGCGGATACGGGGACTGCAAGCGACAGAAAGATCGCAGCAAAAAGGAGGCGTGGGATGCTGCTCATGATGGCCCTCCTCAAGACTTGTTCCGGCAGTTTATCAGGCTTCTCGCAACGCGCGGGTAAAGCCGGGAAAACCTTCGCAAATCGAATGTATTTTTGGAATTTCGGTGCTTTTCGTCACGTGCTAGAATCGAAAAACAGCTATTGGAGGAAATCGCCATGAGGCTTCGTTTTTGTTTGATGGGAGCCGCGGCCTTAATGCTGATTGGATCCCCGGGTTACGCGCAGGATTCCGACGGGGCGATCGAGGAGATCGTGGTCACCGCCCGGAAGTTCGGTGCGGAGCGCCTTCAGGACGTGCCGGTAACCGTCACCGCATTCACCTCGGAAACCCTGGAGGCCATGCAGGTCCTTGAT
>CAYMQG010000106.1:0-48045 GCA_964392625.1 uncultured Gammaproteobacteria bacterium
ACGATGAGCCTGTCCAAGATCGGCCTGCCGGCGCTGCGCACGGGGATCGTGGTGGCCAACGAGGAAGTCACCGAAATCCTGGGACGCGTGAACGCGCTTACGCAGCTGGCGGTGGGGGCCGCGGGCGCGGCACTGGTCGCGCCGCTGCTGGAGAACCGCGAACTGCTGCGCATCAGCCGCGAGCTGATCATGCCGTTCTACCAGCGCAAGGTCCACGACGCGGTGGGCTTCTGCCATGAAACGCTGACGAACTGCGACTACTACATCCACAAGCCGGAAGGCTCGATGTTCCTGTGGCTGTGGTTCCCAGGGCTCAACGACAACCAGGCGCTCTACCGGCGCCTGAGGACCCGCGGCGTGATGATACTTTCCGGCCACGAGTTCTTCCCCGGCCTGCAAAAGCCCTGGGCTCACGAGCGCGAGTGCATCCGCGTCAATGTCTGCGGCGATGCGGATTCCGTCTTCGAGGGACTGAGGATCATCGGCGAGGAAGCCGCCCGCCTGCAAGCAAAGGCAGCCTGAGACCTCACTCATGAATACGGCAATGCTGGTTTTCCCCGGCCAGGGCGCCCAGTACGCCGGCATGGGGAGCGATCTCTACGACGCCTTCGACGCGGCCCGCAAGGTTTACGACGAGGCCGGCGAGGCGCTCGGCTACGACATGCGCGAACTCAGCTTCAGCGACCCGGAAGGACAGATCGGGCTGACCCGCTATACGCAACCCGCGCTGCTGACCCACTCGATCGCCTGCCTGCGGGTGGCGGAAGCGCAGCGGGGCCGCGAATTGACGCCCCTGGCGGCGGCCGGACACAGCCTGGGCGAATACAGCGCGCTGGTGGCCGCCGGCGCGCTGGTCTTCGGCGATGCGCTGCGGCTGGTCGGCGAGCGCGGCCGGTTGATGGGCGAACATGGCGAAGGCGGCATGCTGGCGCTGGCCATGGACGCCGAAGAAGCGCGGCAGCTGGCCGACCGGCACTGCTGCCAGGTCGCCGGCCTGAACCTGCCGACCCAGACGGTCGTGGGCGGCACGCACGCCGACCTGGAACGGCTTGCCGCCGACCTGGCGGAGAACTACCCACGCAAGCGCGGAACGCCCCTGGCCACGGAGGGCGCATTCCACACCTACCTGATGGTGACGGCGGCGCGCGAGTTCCGCGACGTGCTCAAGCTAACGGAGTTCCGCGCTCCCCGCTTCCCGGTGCTGTCCAACTACACGGCCCGGCCGCACGATCCCGCGCCGGACGCCGTTCGCACGCGGCTTTTCTTTCAGCTCATCAACCCGGTGAACTGGGTCGGTTGCATGCAGTGGGCGGTGGAGAACGGCGTGTCGTCATTCCTGGAACTGGGCGGCGGCATCGGGCGCGGCGAAACCCCGGCGGAGAAGCGGGCGAACCTGCAGGGCATCCTGAAAAAATACTGCCGCGGCGCCGGCCACGACGCCGAGATCGGCGCCGTCGTCAACACCGACGACGCCCTGGCCCTGAAACCAGGCTAGCGGACGTCGCGCCAGACGCCGACGGCGGCGCTGAGCCAGGCGACCGCCAGCGCCATGCCGCCATAAGGGGTAAGCGGGGCGAAGTCGGGACCGCCCAGCAGTTTCATGTAGACCGTGCCCGAAAATACCGCAACGCCCGCGATCAGCAACCAGCCGGCCACCTTGTAGAACAGGACATCCGGGCTGCGGCGCAGGATCGCCCCGATGGCCAGCAATCCAAGCGAGTGCGCCACCTGAATCTTGTTCGCCCAGTCCCAGGCGCGCACCTCCGAAACGGCGGCGCCCGCCTCGTAAAGACCGTGCGTTCCGTAGGCGCCAAGAAAGATGGATGACGCCAGCGACAGCGTCGCCAAGAGCATAAATACCAGTGGCATCAGGACCTCCTCGCCAGCCCGGGCCTATTTTCCGGAACCAACACTAGCACGTTCTTCCAGCTCGATGAGCACTCCGAAACAGTCCTTGGGGTGCAGAAACAAAACCGGCAGGCCATGCGCGCCGATGCTGGGTTCGCCGTCCCCCAGTATGCGCACGCCCTGTTCGCGCACCCGGTCGCGCGCCGCGAGGATGTCGTCCACTTCGCAGCAGAGGTGGTGCATTCCGCCGGATGTCGCGCGCTTGAGAAATCCGCTCACCGGCGAGTCCTCGCCCAGCGGCTCCAGCAGTTCCAGCGCACTGTTCGGCAATCGAACGAACACGGTGGTCACCCCATGCTCGGGCATGGGCTTCGGTTCCGAAACCTCCGCGCCCAGGACGTCGCGATAAAAGGCGGCGGCCTTTTCCACGTCCGCCGTCGCCAGCGCCACGTGGTTCAGCCGGCCGATCGCGCCCGATGCATCGCGGTCCGGCGCCGCCTCCGCCGCCTGCCTGTCCGGCGCCGAGTCCGCCAGCTCGCCGATCCGGCCAGCGAGTTCGTCCAGGCCGGCGCCCTCCAGCGCCGAGCAACTGAGCACCGCGTCGCGTCCCGCCGCCGGGACGGAGCGCGCGTAGTCGGACGCCGTGGACCGGGCCAGTTGACGCGTTTCGCCGTCGGCCTTGTTGACGACGATCAGGTCGGCCAGCTCCCGGATCCCGCGCTTCATGCCCTGCAGCTCGTCGCCGCCGCCCGGCGCGAGCACCAGAACGAGCACGTCCACCAGGCGCGCAACTTCGGTGTCCGCCTGTCCGGAACCGGCCGTCTCCACGATCAGGTAATCGAACGGGCCGCTGTCCAGGACCCGCAAGGCTTCGCGCGTCCGGCCGCTCAAGGCGCCGCTGCCGCCGCCGGTCGGCGAGGGCCGGATGAAGACGCCCGCCTTGCGCGCCAGTTCGGCCATCCGGGTCTTGTCTCCGAGGATGGAGCCGCCTGTGCGTGACGAGGTGGGATCGATGGCCAGCACGCACACGCGCTTGCCGGCCTCCACGAAGCGCAGGCCAAGCTGCTCGATCAGCGTGGACTTGCCTGCGCCGGGCGGGCCGGTGATCCCGATTCTCCTGGCCGGGACGGATGCCTTTTGAAGCCGCTCGATGAGTTCGCGCGCCGCATCCCGGTCCGCTGCCCGCTCCGACTCCACCAGGGTCAGCGCGCGCGCCAGGCTTCGCCGCTCGCCGGCCAGCACGCCATCGGCCAGGGCCTGTATCGGTCCGCTCATTCGTACTGCAGGATCAACTGGTTGGTTTCGAGGTTGTCGCCCGGACTGACCGCAATATGCCGGATGCGGCCGTCACGGGGCGAGCGCAGGCTGTTTTCCATCTTCATCGCTTCAATGACGCCGATCTCCTGCCCGGTCTTTACGTCCGTCCCCTCCTCTACCTGCAACTGCGTCAGCACCCCCGGCATCGGCGCATTGAGCGCAGTGACTCCGAGGTGCGCCGGGCGCGCCGCCATCCGCCCTTTCAACCGGGCCGAGCGCGGCGGCAGATACACGAAGTCGCGCTTGGCGCCCGCATGCGAGACCGTCACAAGCAATCCTTCGCGCCGGACAACGAAAGACAATTCGCCCCCCGCCAGTCCGGAGCCCCCGGGAACCCGCACGTCGCAGCGGACGACGGGCTCGAACGGGCGCCAGCCGCTCTCCAGCCGATACACACGCCTTCCGAAACGAACGCTCACGCGCCCGTTGTCCCACTTCCTCTTCAGCGGCACCTCTTCGCCGTCGGACAGCAGCACCGCCTGTGTCCAGTCGGCCGGCATCAGACGCGCGGCGCGGTCCTGGACCATGACCGTCACCGCCCCAAGCAACTGCGCAGACGCGCCGGCGCAATCGGCGCCCGGCTGAAAGCCCTGCGGATATTCCTCGGCAATGAAGGCCGTGGTCAGATCGCCCGCGGCGAACCGGGGATGTCGCGCCAGAGAAGCCAGGAACAGCACGTTCGTGGCCGGGCCCTCCACGGCAAAATCATCGAGCGCGGCGGCCAGCCGCGAGGCCGCCTGGTCCCGGTCCCGTCCGTAGACCACCAGCTTGGCGACCAGCGAATCGTAATAGACGGAAGCCTCGTCGCCCTCTTCCACGCCGGCATCCAGTCGCAACGCCGGACCGGCCGGGGGAGGCAGCCAGCGCACCAGCCGGCCGGCCGCGGGCAGAAAGTCCCGTTCGGGGTCTTCCGCGCAGATCCTCGCTTCCATGGACCAGCCGTTCAGTTCGACATCGTCCTGGGTGAAATCCAGCGCTTCCCCCGCGGCAATCCGCAGCATCCACTGCACCAGGTCGATGCCGGCCACCCATTCGGTGATCGGATGCTCCACCTGCAGCCGGGTGTTCATTTCCAGCAGGTGAAAGTTGCCCGACGCATCGACCACGAATTCGACGGTGCCCGCGGAGCGGTAGCCGATCGCCTTCGCCAGGGAAACGGCGGCCCGGCCCATTTCCGAGCGCATTTCCGGCGTAACGAATGGCGACGGCGCCTCCTCGATGACTTTCTGGTAGCGGCGCTGAATCGAGCACTCGCGCTCTCCGAGATGCACTACCGAACCGTGGCCGTCGGCCAGAATCTGAACTTCGATATGGCGCGGGCGCTCAAGATATTTCTCCACGAAGACGCGCCCGTCGGCGAATGCCGCCTCGGCTTCCCGCACGGCCTGCTCGAACCCTGCGCGGCACTCCGCTTCGTCGCGCGCGATCCGCATGCCGCGCCCGCCGCCGCCGGCCTGGGCCTTCAACAGCACCGGGTAGCCGATATCGGCCGCCGCTTCGGCGGCGGCATCGGCGCTTTCCATGGCCTCGGGGCGGCCGGGAATCACGGGGACGCCCGCATCGGCGGCAATGCGCTTGGCCTGAAGCTTGTCCCCCATGAGCCGGATCGCTTCCGCCGGAGGTCCGACGAAGGTAATGCCGGCTTCCTCCACCGCCGCGGCAAACCCGGAATTCTCCGACAGGAATCCGTAGCCCGGGTGCAGCGCGTCCGCGCCCGACTGTTTGCATGCCGCAATGATTTTTTCCACGTCGAGATAGCTCTCGGCCGCCGTCAGCCCCCCGATGCGGACGGCCTCATCGGCCGTGCGCGTGTGGAGGGCGTCGGAATCGGCGTCGGAATAGACGGCCACGCTGCGGATGCCGCGTGCTTTCGCAGCGCGCATGATGCGGCATGCAATCTCTCCGCGGTTGGCGATCAGCAGCTTTTTCAAAGGGGGATGTTGCCGTGTTTGCGCCAGGGGTCCCTGATGCGCTTGTTGCGCAGCATGGCGAAGGATCGGCACAGGTGCGCACGGGTAACGCTCGGCTCGATGACGTCGTCGATATAGCCTCGGCCGGCTGCCACATAAGGATGGGCGAACTTGCGCCGGTATTCCTCGGTTCGGGCGGCGATCTTTTCCGCATCGCCGATGTCCCGGCGGAAGATGATCTCCACCGCGCCCTGCGGTCCCATCACGGCGATCTCGGCGCTGGGCCAGGCGAAATTCACGTCGCCGCGCAGGTGCTTGGACGACATCACGTCGTAGGCGCCGCCGTAGGCCTTGCGGGTGATCACGGTGACCTTGGGCACGGTGGCCTCGGCGTAGGCGTAGAGCAGCTTGGCGCCGTGGCGGATGATCCCGCCGTACTCCTGCTGCGATCCCGGCATGAAGCCCGGAACGTCCACCAGCGTCAGCAACGGGATCGAGAAAGCGTCGCAGAAGCGGACGAATCGCGCGCCTTTCACGGACGCTTCGATGTCGAGGCAGCCGGCCAGGACAGCGGGCTGGTTGGCCACGACGCCTACCGTTTCCCCCGCGATCCGCACGAAGCCGGTCACGATGTTGCGCGCGAAATCGGGCTGCAGCTCGAAGAATTCGCTCTCGTCCGCCACCTTGTAGATCAGCTCCTTGATGTCGTACGGCTTGGCCGGATCGGTGGGGACCAGGCTGTTTAGCGAAGGCTCGGCCCGGTCCTCGGGGTCGTCGGTCGGTCGCGCCGGGGGGCGTTCGCGGTTGCTGGACGGCAGATAACCCATCAACAGGCGCGCCATGCGCAGCGTCTCCACGTCGTCGTCGAAGGCCCGGTCGGCAACGCCGGAGCGGGAATTGTGCGTGTCCGCCCCGCCCAGTTCCTCGGCGGTGATTTCCTCGGCCGTGACCGTCTTCACCACGTCGGGCCCGGTCACGAACATGTACGAAGTGCCGCGCACCATGAAGATGAAATCGGTGATGGCCGGCGAATACACGGCGCCGCCGGCGCAGGGTCCCATCACCAGCGACACCTGCGGAACCACGCCCGAGGCCAGCACATTGCGCTGGAAGACGTCGGCGTAGCCGCCCAGCGAAGCCACGCCTTCCTGGATCCGCGCGCCGCCGGAGTCGTTCAAACCGATGATGGGCGCCCCGACCTTTATGGCCTGCTCCATCACCTTGCAGATCTTGCGGGCATTGGTCTCCGAGAGCGATCCGCCGAACACGGTGAAGTCCTGGCTGAAAACGAACACCAGGCGGCCGTTGATGCGCCCGTGCCCGGATATCACCCCGTCGCCGGGGATGCGTTGCTTGTCCATGCCGAAATCGGTGCTGCGGTGCTCCACGAAGGCGTCCCACTCCTCGAAGCTGTCGGCATCGAGCAGCACCTCCAGGCGTTCGCGCGCCGTCAGCTTGCCGCGTTCGTGCTGCCGCTTGACCCGCGCCTCGCCGCCGCCGGCCCGCGAGGCCGCGCGCATCTCTTCCAGCCGCTCCAGCATTCGGGCGCGCTCGCTCACTCTCCACTTCCCTCCAGCAGCGCCAGCATGTCCCTGGCGGCCGCCGTAATGTTGGCGCCGGGCTCGAATATCAGCGCCACGCCGGCATCCTCCAGCATTTTCCGGTCGTGTTTCGGAATAATGCCGCCGATCACGACCCGGACATCGTCCGCGCCCTCGGCGCGCAGCGCCTCGATCATGCGCGGCGCCAGCTCCCGGTGCGCGGCCGCCTGCGAGGAAATTCCCACCAGGTGGACGTCGTTCTCCACCGCCTGGCGAGCGACCTCCCCGGGCGTCTGAAACAGGGGCCCGATGTCCACGTCGAATCCAAGGTCGGCCAGCGCCGAGGCGACGACCCGGGCGCCGCGGTCGTGACCGTCCTGGCCCAGCTTGGCGACCAGGATTCTCGGCCGGCGCCCTTCCCGTTTGCCGAAATCGGCCACCCGCCGCTGGAGGGCGGCGAATTCCTCATCGCCTTCATAGGCTTTCGAATACACCCCGCTCACCGTCTGCGACACGGCCCGGTGCCGGCCGAACACCTGTTCCATCGCCAGGGAGATCTCTCCGACCGTGGCCCGCCGGCGGGCCGCTTCCAGCGCCGGAGAAACGAGTTCGGTCCCGTCCTTAGAGGCCGCCCGCTCAAGCGCTTCAAGCGCCGACCGGCAGGCCTTTTCATCGCGCTGCGCCCGCACCTCGGCGATTCGCCGCAACTGGCTGTCCCGGACCTTTCGATTGTCGATGTCAAGCAGTTCAACCTCGGATTCGTCAGCAAGCCGGTAGCGGTTCACGCCCACCACCACGTCCTCGCCGCGTTCCATCCGCGCCTGCCGGCGCGCGGCCGCTTCCTCGATACGCAGCTTCGGAATGCCCGCCTCGATCGCCCGCGTCATGCCGCCCAGGTCCTCCACTTCGCGGATCAGTTCGCGCGCGCCCGCCACCAGGGACGCGGTAAGGCTCTCCACATAATATGAACCTCCCAGCGGGTCGGCAACACGGGTCACACCGGTCTCCTCGCGCAGGACCAGTTGCGTGTTGCGGGCGATGTGGGCTGAATGGTCGCTCGGCAGCGCCAGCGCCTCGTCGAAGCTGTTCGTATGCAGCGACTGCGTGCCTCCCAGCACCGCCGCCAGCGCCTCCACCGTGGTGCGAATGACGTTGTTGTACGGGTCCTGGCTGGTCAGGCTCACGCCGGAAGTCTGACAATGCGTGCGCAGCATCAGCGAGCGGGGATTCCCGGGGGCGAACCGCTCCTGCATCAGTTCCGCCCACAGCAGCCGGGCGGCCCGCAACTTGGCGGCCTCCATAAAGAAATTCATGCCGATCCCGAAGAAGAAACTCAGCCGCGGAGCGAATTCGTCCACGTCGAGACCGGCGCTCATGGCCGCGCGGACGTACTCCAGGCCGTCGGCCAGCGTATAGCCCAGTTCCTGCACCGCCGTGGCCCCCGCCTCCAGCATGTGGTATCCGGAAATCGAGATGGGATTGAACCGCGGCATGTTGCGGGCGCTGAAGGCGATGATGTCGCCCACGATCCGCATCGAGGGCGCCGGAGGATAGATGTAGGTGTTGCGGACCATGAATTCCTTGAGAATGTCGTTCTGCATGGTCCCCGCAAGGTCCTCGCGACGGGCGCCCTGCTCTTCCGCCGCCACGATGTACATGGCCATGACCGGCAGCACCGCCCCGTTCATGGTCATCGAAACCGACATGTCCTCAAGCGAAATACCGTCGAACAGGCGCTTCATGTCCTCGACGGTGTCGATCGCCACCCCGGCCTTGCCGACGTCCCCCAGCGCGCGCGGATGGTCCGAATCGTAGCCGCGGTGCGTCGGCAGGTCGAAGGCGACGCTCAGGCCCGTCTGGCCGGCGGCGATATTGCGCCGGTAGAACGCGTTGGACTCCTCGGCGGTGGAAAATCCCGCGTACTGGCGAACGGTCCAGGGGCGTCCGGCATACATGGTGGCCCGGGGGCCGCGCACGTAAGGCGGCGCGCCGGGCAGGCTGCGGGTATGGACAAGACCCTCGAGATCCTCGACCGTGTACAGCGGCTTGACCGGGATTCCTTCCGGCGTATCCCAGATCAGGCTCGCGGCGTCGGCGCCCTTGAGCTCGTCTTGAGCACGGGCCGCCCAATCCGGCGGCAATTCGCAGAGCGATGCGTTCGTTTCGCCCTTTTTCATTGGGGAATTCGGGTGTTTTGATTCTGCGGAAAAACGGGCAGTATAGCCCGCATGCGGTTTGCGATCATCGGAGTCGGCGGCGTCGGCGGCAGCCTCGGAGCGGCCCTTTTGCAGGCGGGCCACGACGTTCTGTTTATCGCCCGGGGCGATAACGTGCGCGCCCTTGCCGAGCGCGGACTCACTGTGAAACATGAGCGTTCACCCTTTCGCGCCGGGCAAATCGACCTGACCGCGGACCCCGGGGGCCAGGCGGCCGCCGAGGCGGTCTTGCTATGCATGAAGCGCTACGACCTGATCGACGCGATCGAAACCCATGCGAAATGGCTGGCTTCCTGCGGCAGCGTCATCACGCTGCAGAACGGGCTGGACGCGGCGGAGACCGCAGCAGCGTTATTGCCTCCGAACAGGGTATTGGGCGGAACCGTGCAGGTGGTCGCCAAGCTGCTGGAACCCGGCGTGATCCTGCGCGAAGGCGAAACGCTCCAGCTCAACCTCGCCGAACCCTCGGGCGGGGTGAGCGAACGGTTGCGAAAACTGGAGGACGCGATGGCGCCTACGGGCATCGCGGCCGAAATTCACCGCAACATGAAAACCATGCTGTGGCTTAAATTCCTGATGGTGGCGTGCTCAAGCTCGATAAACGTGGCGATACGCAGTGGCTTCGATGCGATGGCAAGCAATCCCGCGATGCCGTGGCTTCTGGAGATCGCCTTGCAGGAGGCGCTGGCCGTGGCGCGCGCGCTCGATGTTCCACTGCCCGGCGACATCGAGCCGCAGACCCGCGCCACGCTGAGGAACGTGTTCGCCCACGGCGGCAAGGCCTCGCTGCTGACCGATCTCGAGCGCGGCCGCCCCCTCGAGCTTGAGTGGCTGTCCGGCGCCATCCACCGGATGGGCGAGGAAACCGGCGTTCCCACTCCCCTCCACACCGCCATCTACCGGGAGCTGCTCCCCCTGGCCAATGGCGTGTGAAGCGCCGGTACACTAGCGGTCCTGCGGCATACGGGGTGGAGGAATGAGGAAGCTGTCGTACTGGGGGGAGAACATCCGGTTGATCGCGATCCTGCTGGCGGTCTGGTTCGCCATATCGTTCGGCTGCGGCGTGCTGCTGGTGGACGTGCTCAACCGGTTCACGCTGGGCGGATTCCAACTCGGCTTCTGGTTCGCGCAGCAGGGCAGCATGTACGGCTTCCTCGTGCTGATCTTCGTCTACGTCGTCCTGATGGGGCGCATCGACAAGAAGCACCGGGTGAGCGAAGACTGATGGGCCTGCAGACGCTCACCTACATCGTCGTAGGCCTGTCTTTCGCGCTGTATATCGGCATCGCGTTCTGGTCGAAGGCCCGCAGCACCGGCGATTTCTACGTGGCCGGAAAGCATGTGCATCCGGTGGCCAACGGCATGGCCACGGCGGCCGACTGGATGTCGGCGGCTTCGTTCATATCCCTGGCCGGATTGATTGCGTACCTCGGCTACGACAGCTCCGTATACCTGATGGGCTGGACCGGGGGCTACGTGCTGCTGGCGCTGCTGCTGGCGCCGTACCTGCGCCGCTTCGGCAAGTTCACCGTGCCCGAGTTCATCGGCGAGCGTTATTACTCCGATGCAGCCCGCGTGGTGGCCGTGATCTGCCTCATCGTGATCTCCTTTACCTACGTTGCGGGGCAGATGCGGGGCGTGGGGATCGTGTTCTCTCGTTTCCTGGGTGTGGACATCAGCGTGGGCCTGGCGGTAGGCATGGGCGTCGTGTTCCTGTACGCCGTGCTCGGGGGGATGAAGGGAATCACCTATACGCAGGTCGCGCAGTATTGCGTGCTCATATTCGCCTACACGGTGCCGGCCGTGTTCATTTCGCTGCAGGTAACGGGCGTGGCGGTGCCTCAGGTCGCGTTCGGCAGCGAGGTGCTCGACGGCGGCGGCCGCCTGCTGGAAACCCTGGACCGTATCGTGACCGATCTCGGCTTTACGGCCTTTACCGGCGGTTCGAAGAGTACCGTGGACATATTCTTCATCACGCTGGCGCTGATGATCGGCACCGCCGGGTTACCGCATGTCCTGGTGCGGTTCTTCACCGTGCCCAAGGTGCGCCACGCGCGCGTTTCCGCCGGGTACGCCCTGCTGTTCATCGCCATTCTCTATACGACGGCTCCGGCGGTCGGCGCCCTGGCCCGTCTCAACCTGACCACGACGATCCAGACCGGCCCGGTGTTCGAGGAGACCGCGAACCTGCGCTACGAGGACCGCCCCGGCTGGTTCCGGACCTGGGAAGAGACCGGGCTGCTGCGCTTCGAGGACTTGAACGGCGACGGGCGCATCCAGTATTACAACGACGCCAATCCGGAATTCGCCGAACGCGCCGAGGCGCAGGGCTGGCGCGGCAACGAGCTGACGGTGGACCGCGACATCATCGTGCTCGCCAACCCGGAGATCGCGCGGCTCCCCAACTGGGTGATCGCCCTGGTGGCGGCCGGCGGGATCGCCGCGGCGCTGTCCACGGCCGCGGGACTGTTGCTGGTGATATCCGCGGCCGTGTCGCATGACCTGATCAAGAGCGTGTTCGCACGCAACATATCGGAGCGCGCCGAGCTGCGCGCGGGCCGGATCAGCGCCGGCGTCGCCGTGCTGCTGGCCGGCTATCTGGGCTTCAACCCGCCGGGATTCGTGGCCGAGGTGGTCGCCCTGGCCTTCGGCCTGGCTGCAGCGTCGCTGTTTCCCGCCATCCTGCTCGGCATCCTTTCGCTGCGCGTAAACAAGCAGGGGGCGATTGCCGGGATGCTGTCGGGTCTGGTCTTCACCATGGGCTACATCATCTGGTTCAAGGGCGTGTTCATGGAGCCGCTAGCCGCCAACGTGCCGGAAAACTGGCTGTTCGGGATTTCGCCCGAGGGCATAGGCGCCGTGGGCGCCGCGATCAACCTCGCGGTGACTCTGGCGATCAGCGCGCTGACGCCGGCGCCGCCTCAGCCCGTCCAGGCGCTGGTGCGGCGTATCCGTGTGCCTTCGGGGAGCGGCGGCTAGGCTACCAACGCCAATCGAACATCAGCCACGCCTTGGTCGTGTCGGTGGCGTGATCGTCAGCCGAATAGGTGGCTATCTTGAACAGCACCGAGAGGTTGTCGCGCAACGCGTAGTTGATCGCGAGACCCAGTTCCTGTCCGTAGTCGGCGCCGCCGGAATCCGCCTGAAAGTCGTGAAACACGCCGGTGACGGTCGCCCCGGCGACATTGCCGGAAACGCTCACCCAGGTGTCCCGGACTCCGGTGGCGGGCGCAATCAGAAATTTGTCGGTCCAGCCCTGGAACTTGTGCAGCGTCGCGGCCGGAAAGCGAAACTGGGCCATGCCGTCGTCGCTGCCGACCACTTCATAGGCGGCGGTCACGTTCAGCGCGCCCAGCTTGAGGTCGCCCTGGAGCAGATAGTGCATGGCGTCATACGAAACCGGGTTGTCGCCGTGATCGCCCTGGCTCGAGAGCATCGCCGTAATCGTCAGCAGGTCGAACTTGCCCTGGTATTCGACGCCGTACGTGGCATTGGAATTGGCCGGCCCGTTGTCGTTTTCGAGGTCGTACAGATAAGCGTAGCCGGCCAGGGTGTGGCCCGGCGCAGCTGCGAACGATGCGCGAAACGCGTGCGAATTCCCGTACCAGTCGCCGGGCTGGGCCCCGTCGTCCGGCCCGAAAATCCGGTTGATGTTGTGGATGTATGCGTAGTCGAGGTTGAGGGCGCCCACGGTCGTCTGCAGCCGCAGGCCATCGTACGTCTGTTCGTTCTGCCGGTAGGCGACACCGCCGATGAAGCGCTGCGAACCGTGGTTGATGCGCTGTCGGCCCACCGTCACGGTGAAATCGTCCTCCTCAAACTTCAGAAACGCCTGGTTCAGGTCGAAACCGTCCGGATCGGCAACGACCGGATACGCCACCTTGCCGTTGGTGGTCGAATTGAAGTCCTCGATGCCCAGTATCAGCGAATAATCGGTCTCGACGCCGAAGGAAAGAGAACCCGACCGGGCCGAATTCCAGGTCAGGCGCGCTCGCGCCGTCGAAGCCAACGCGTCCTCGTCGATGCCGTCCTGCGAAACGGTCTCGAGGCGGTAGCGGAATCCCAGCGCGGTCTTGCCGCCCGCCACCACTTCGCCGATATCGAACGCCCCGGCGGCCGGCGCAATCAGCACGGCCAGAAAAGCCGTGTATGCAAACGGACGGAATGCCGGGCGGCGAGGAGTCCGTCCTCCCCGTAATCTCACGCGCCCCCGGGTGTGTTTCAGGCTTGCAGCCCGCATAGGTCACCAAGAAACTTGCGACTGATGGCTGCGAAGTGTACAGCCTATTGACCCCGCGAACACCCCGGAGCCTGCCGCCGCCCGCGCCGGAAAATCGATTGCCATGGTTGCCGTTGCCGGGCGTGGCGCGGATAATGCGCGCGCATCAGACACAGCAGGAAGGAAAAGCGGAATGCAAATCCCGGAACAAGGCGAAAAGATCACGATGAACGGCGACGGACTCGCCGTGCCGGACCGACCCATCATTCCCTTCATCCGCGGGGACGGCACCGGCCGCGATATCTGGCGAGCCACGGAACGGGTGCTGGACGCCGCGGTGTCCTCCGCCTACGGCGGCAAGCGGCAGCTGATGTGGATGGAAACCTACGCGGGCGAGGCCGCCTGGGAAAAGTTCGATTCCTGGCTCCCCGACGAGACCATCGAGGCCTTCCGGGAATACCGGGTTGCCATAAAGGGGCCGCTGACAACGCCGGTGGGCGGCGGGATCCGGTCGCTGAACGTGGCCATCCGGCAGATGCTCGACCTCTACGTCTGCCTGAGGCCGGTGCGCTGGTTCGAAGGCGTGCCCTCCCCGGTACGCGACCCGGGCGCCGTGGACATGGTGATCTTTCGCGAGAACACCGAAGACATCTACGCGGGCGCCGAATTCGAGGAAGGAGAAGAGGACACGCAGCGATTTCTCTCGCTGATGCGGGAACATTTCCCGGAGCGGTACGCGAAGGTGCGTTTCCCCGATTCCTCCGGCGTGGGGCTGAAGCCCGTTTCGCGCGAAGGCTCGCAGCGCCTGATGCGGGCCGCGCTGGATTACGCGCTGGCGCAGAACCGCCGCAGCGTCACGCTGGTGCACAAGGGCAACATCATGAAGTACACCGAGGGCGCTTTCCGCAACTGGGCCTACGACCTGGCCGAGAACGGCTATGGCGACAGCTTCTACACCTGGAGGCAGTGGGACCGGACCAAGGAGCAACACGGAGAGCAGGCGGCGAACGCCGAGCAGCGGAAGGCCCTGGACGGCGGCGCGATCCTGGTCAAGGACGCGATCGCCGACATCGCGCTGCAGCAGGTGCTTACGCGGGCCCACAGCTTTGACGTGATCGCCACGACCAACCTCAACGGCGACTACCTGTCCGACGCGCTCGCCGCGCAGGTCGGCGGCATCGGCATTGCGCCGGGCGGCAATATCAACGGCGACACCGGCCACGCCGTTTTCGAAGCCACCCACGGCACGGCGCCCAAGTACGCCGACAAGGACATGGTCAACCCCGGCTCGCTCATTCTTTCCGGGGAGATGATGCTGCGGCACCTCGGCTGGAACGAGGCTGCGGACAAGATCATCGCCGCGATGAACGCCGTAATCGCCGACCGAACCGTCACCTACGATTTCCACCGCCTGATGGAAGGCGCCACCAAGGTCAAGTGCAGTGAGTTCGGGGACCTGCTGATCGCCAGCATGCGGGCCTGAGGGCTCGCCCTGCATCGGTGATATGCTTTCGGGTCCGTTCGTGGCTATAGCTTTTTGAAGAGGAATCAGGACATGAACCCTAAAGACATACGTATCCTGCCTGCAATCCTGGGCGCACTGCTCGTTTTCGGCGTGGCGCAAACGCAGGAAATGGACCATGCGGCGATGGGGCATCACAACATCACCCAGGAGGAGTACGACCTTCTGCGGGCAAAGATCGTCACTTATCGCAATTACACCAACAAGCAGATCATGGACAACATGATGGCCATGCCGCCCACTCACGAGCGCTATATCAGCGATACGGAACTGAAAGGCGACCTGGGCATCATCGTTCTGACGCATGGCGCTTTCGAACCGGGCGACACCTATTTCGCCAACTCGCTTACCGGCCTTGCCAGGCAACACCCCGTCGCAATCGGCTACGGGATGGCGATGATGAACGGCAACCATATCCAGTCGGCGATCGATCAGCTTGAGGCGGCGGGCGCGCAAAAGATCGTGGTCGTGCCCGCAGCGCTCTCGCCCATGGGAACCGTCTATGAGCAATGGGCCTATTACGTCGGCGAGCGCGAAGAGGCCGCCTACCTGCCCGCGCCCAGGGTGACCTCCAACGTGTCGCTGACTTTTGCCGCTCCGTTGGCCGAGCATTCCATGGCCGCCGGGATGCTGCTCGATCACGCGAAGGAAATCAGCCAGAACCCGGAGAACGAATTCCTGCTGATTGTCGGCCACGGCCCCGGCGACCCGGCGGACAATGCGGTCGAACTGAAGATGCTTGAGAAACACGTCGAGAGCGTGAAGGCCGAAGGCGGTTTCGCCGACGTCAAGGGATACAACTTCCAGGACGATGCCCCGGATGCAATTCGCTCTGCGAACGTGAACACCATGCGGGGCTGGATCGAGGAAGCCAGCGCCGCCGGGCTCGACGTGATCATGGTGGGCTACCTGCTGTCCACAAGGGGCATACAGCACAAGATCCCGGTCGATTTCGAGGGCCTTGAATTCACTTTCAACGAGAAAGGCCTGTCCGCCCATCCGGACTTCGCGAAGTGGGTCGAGGCCAACGCACTGGAAACCGCCGGCCAAACCTGACCGGAGTCGTTTTCGCATGCTGCCGCGTGCCGCGCTGACACTTGCAGCGGTAGCTGCGCTGTGCGCTCAGGCGCAGGCCCAGGTCTACCATTCCGAAGAGCACCGCTTCCGCGTGGTCACGGTGGTGGCCGGCGTGAAGCATCCCTGGAGCATCGCTTTCCTGCCGGGTGGCGACATGCTCTTCACGCAGCGCACCGGCGAATTGCGCCTGGTGCGCGACGGCAGGCTGCTGGAGCAGCCGCTCGCCGGCGTCCCCGACGCTCTGGTCCGGGGCCAGGGCGGGCTTCAGGAAGTCGCGGTCCATCCGGACTTCGAGGTCAATCGCATCGTCTATCTGAGCTACTCCAAGGCCAAGGGCGATCGCAACACCACCGCTTTGGTGCGCGCCCGGCTCGAGGGAGCCCGTCTCCGCCAGGTCGAGGAAATCTTCGAGGCTGACGCCTGGAGCGCCGCCCCGGGACACTTCGGCGCAAAGATCGCCTTCGACGGCAACGGGCACCTGTTCCTGTCCGTCGGCGATCGCATGGCGCGGCCCGACGGGAACCTGGAAAGCCATCCCGCGCAGGCGCTCGGCAGCCACGCGGGCTCCATTCTGAGGCTCAGGGATGACGGCTCCGTGCCCGATGACAATCCATTTGCGGGCCATGACGGCGCGTTGCCGGAGATCTGGAGCTATGGCCACCGCAATCCCCAGGGCCTGGACTACCACGCGGAGACCGGACGACTCTGGTCAACCGAGCATGGACCTCAGGGCGGCGACGAACTCAACCTGATCCTGCCGGGTCTGAATTACGGCTGGCCGGTGATCGGCTTCGGGGTGAACTATGTCACCGCAACGCCCATTCACGCCGCCAGCGAGCGCGAAGGCATGGAGCAGCCCGCGACCTACTGGACCCCGTCCATCGGCGCTTCCGGCCTGATCGTTTACGAAGGCGACGCCTTCCCGCGCTGGCGCGGCGATCTGTTCGCCGGGGGGCTGGCCCGCACGCATCGGCGCCTGTCGCGCATCCGCACGGACGAGGAAGGCCAGGTGGTGGCCCGCGAACCGCTGCTGGGGGACGTCTACCGGCTGCGCGACGTCCGCCAGGGTCCGGACGGCTTCATCTACCTGGCCACCGACGATCGCGGCGGCCAACTCACCGACATAGTGCGGCTCGAACCGGCGGACTGAACCCTTCAGGGCGTGTTAACGCCCTGATCTTCCCGGGCGTCGACCACCTTCTTGAAGTAGGTCCAGCTCGTTTCGTTGGGCCGGTCGTCGTCCAGCGGCGGCGCGTGTCGATACAGCGGGAAATGCTCCTCGATCACGGCCCGGAAATCCGCGGGCACGTTCTCGTAGTCGCCGACCTTGCTGCCGCCGGCGTGGAAGTACATCTTGCCGGTGCGCGAACCCATCTCCATCCACGGCAGCCACTGGGCCAGGCGCACCCAGCCGACAAATGTGCCCGCCGAATCGCTGTCCGCATTCAGCAGGTCATCGAGCTTGCCCTTGAAATTGAACATCTCGGTGGCGTGATAGGTGCCACCTACGTATTTCTGATAGTCGCCCCCCAGGGGGTTGTTGTAGAACAGTGGCACCGCCGCCGTCCACCACCAGTCGTTGCCCTGCGTCACGAGGGGAAGCTGGAACTCCGAGCCGTTGCGCCGCACGGGAAACTGGGCCGGCTGATTGACCGGGTCGTTGGCGACGTGGATCACTTCCACCGTCTTGCCCGTATAGGGGTTCTCCCAGGTATCCAGCATTTCTCCCGTGACGGGATCCTGGTAAACGAGAATCTCCCGGGTAATCAGCCGGAAGCCCGTGCCGAGTTCCGGGTCCTCCACGGTCGCGCAGCGGCGCACGTTGATGCCTTCCACGCGAAACAGCCTGGTGTCCGGCTGCCCGGCGACATGGCCGTAGGCAATCCCGGTCCACCAGAAAAACGACTCCTTGCCGTCGATCATCGAGCACTGCACCTTGCGGTACGCGGTCAGGCGCCCCTCGGCCGTGTCCAGCCCGGCCGCGGCGGCCGCATGGGCCATGCCTGCCAGCAGCATTCCGGCCAGTAGCGGCGCGCAGATTCGTCCTGTGGATCTCATGAAATTCTCCCGTGAACCAACACTCATTCCGCCGCGGGGCCGCGGCGGCGGCTGTATAGAATAACCGCATGAACTTCTCCGTCGAGGGAATTCTGCTCGGAAACCTGGGCCTGGTGCTGGGCATCATGGTGGCGCTGTGGCTGATCAGCCTGCGGCTTCGCGACACCAGCATCGTCGATCTCTTCTGGGGCCTGGGTTTTGCGGTCATCGCCCTGGCGACTCTGTGGCGAACGGGCGGCATTTCGCCGCGGGCCTGGCTGCTGGCCCTGCTGACCACCGCCTGGTCGCTGCGCTACAGCTGGCATTTGTGGCGCCGCAACATCGGGCACGGAGAGGACTACCGATACGCCGCCATGCGCGAGAAGACCGAGGCCGCGGGCCGTTCCTGGAACGTGCGCAGCCTCTACATCGTTTTCCTGCTCCAGGGCGCGATCCTCTGGCTCGTTTCGCTTCCCGTCCAGTTCGGCCAGTTGTACGCCGCGCCGGTCACGCTGGGCTGGGCGGCGCTGGCGGGGGTCGCGGTCTGGATCGTCGGCGTGCTGTTCGAGACCATAGGCGATGCGCAACTCAAGCGCTTCCGGGCCGATCCGGAGAACCGCGGCAAGGTCCTGGACACCGGGCTCTGGCGTTACACCCGCCACCCGAACTACTTCGGCAACGCCTGTTTGTGGTGGGGCATCTGGCTGGTGGCCGCCGAGGTGGACGCCGCCGCGTGGACCTTCTTCAGCCCGGCGCTGATGACCTGGGCGCTGCTGAAGTTCTCCGGCGTCCCCATCCTCGAGAAGCACCTGGCATCCACGCGCCCCGGCTACGGGGACTACATGGAGCGCACCAGCATGTTCTTCCCGCTTCCTCCGAAGAAGGCAGGTTGAGCATGCCGGGCAAGCGTTTCAAGCGCGAGGAACAGGGGCTGAACCTGTCCTTTCTGGATGTCGTTTGCTGCGGCTTCGGGGCCGTCATCCTGCTGCTGGTCGTGACCAAGATCCACGAGCCGGTCATCATCGAGCGCAGCCGCGAGGAACTTGAGGGGCTGATCCTGATGCTGGAGCGCGAGCTGTTCGAAATCCGCGGCGAAACCACGGTGCTGAAACGCGACCTGGAGCCGCTGCGCGCCGATACCGCCGAAAGCGTGCGGCGCGTAAGCGTGACCCGGCGCGAGGTGGAGGAAGCCGAAGAGCGCCACTTCGCCGCCAGGGAGACCGCATCCGAAGGCAGCGACGAGGCCGGAAAACTGCTGGCGGCGCGCCAGGAACTCACCGAGGAAATGGAACGCCTGCTGGCCGACTACCGCCCGCCGCCCAACGACACGACGGTCGGCGGAATACCGGTGGACAGCGAGTACATCATCTTCGTGATCGACACCTCGGGCAGCATGCTGGGCAACGCCTGGCCCGCGGTCCAGCGGCTGGTGGCGGAGACGCTGCGGGTCTATCCCACGGTGAAGGGCATCCAGGTCCTCAACGACGAAGGGCAGTACCTGTTCTCGTCGTTCGCGCGCCGGTGGATTCCGGATTCCGCGTCGCGCCGCCAGTCCATCATTCGCGCCATCGCCAACTGGCAGGCCTTTTCCGACTCCAATCCCGCCGAAGGGATCGTGGAGGCCATCTCCAC
The DNA here is from genome assembly GCA_964392625.1 of uncultured Gammaproteobacteria bacterium. Lineage (GTDB taxonomy): Bacteria > Pseudomonadota > Gammaproteobacteria > Steroidobacterales > Foliamicaceae > Foliamicus. The sequence goes on from CAYMQG010000106.1 coordinate 19,320, forward strand.
CTTCTACGACGAGAGCAGGAAGGTAAGCATCTACGTGTTCGGGGACGACTTCTCCCAGGGCTCGGCCGAGTCCCTGGTGCGCTACGTGGCCCGGATCAACGAGGCCGACCGCTTCGGCAACTGCCTGGTCCGCATCCACGCGGTGGGCTTTCCGGTCCTCCTCCGTGGCGGCGCCTTCGGCCAGGCCAGCCGCTTCGCCAACCTGATGCGGGTGCTGTGCGAGCGCAACTGCGGCACCTTCGTCGCGCGCCCGACCCTCGGCTAGCCCTTTCCCGGGCGTTGAGACGCCCTCGCGCCCGGGCGTTCGTCAGACCGGCGGCCGGTCGTCGTCGATGGAGACGCGGTGCATGAGGCGATGCCGGTCGCCGAAGTCGAACACGCCCTTGTGGATCGTGCAGCGGTTGTCCCAGAAGGCCACCGAGTTCTTCTCCCAGGCGAAGCGACACTGGAACTCGGGCTGGGTGCTGTGGCGGAACAGGAAATCCAGCAGCATGCGGCTTTCCTCCGGTTTCATGTCCTTGATGTGCGAGGTCATCAGTTCGCTCACGAAAAGCGATTTGCGCCCGGTTTCCGGATGGGTGCGCACCACCGGGTGCCCGGACGGCGGCAGCATCTTGCGCATCTGCGCGAAGCCTTCCGGCCCCAGCCGCTCGAGCAGCGTCTCCAGGTTCCGGTAGGCATTGTCGTTGACCGCGGTCAGCCCCGACAGAAACGACTGCATGCTGTCGGAAAGGTCCTCGTAGGCGGCGTACATATTGGCCCAGACCGTGTCGCCGGCGCCCTCGGGCACGTCCAGCGCGTACAGCACGGAACCGCGGGACGGAACAGGCAGAAACGCCGCGTCGCAATGCCACGTGATGTCGGTCACGTCGCGGCTGTACAGCCCCGGATATTCCTGCACGAAAACGCCCGTAGTGCCTTCGAGCGTGGGCATGAAGCCGGCCTTTGTGAGTTCTCCGAAATTGCCCGCGAAGGCCTCGTGCTGCTGCGGGGTCATTTCCTGGTCGCGGAAGAACAGCACCTGGTACTCAAGCCAGGCCGAACGGACTTCGCCGAGGGTCGCTTCGTCCAGGGGCTGCGAGATATCGATGCCGCTCACCGCGGCGCCGAAGGTGCCGGTCGCGGGCCGGACAGTGATGTGTTCGTAATTCATATGGGGGTGCTCCAGGGTACTTCCGGATCTTCCGCCAGCGGCCCCTCATGCACCCAGCCGTACTGCGTGTTGCTGGGTTGAGGCCCGCTTTCCAGGTAGGCCGCCCGCATCCGGCTGAGCCGGTCGCCCGGTATCGCCTCCAGCGCGGCCGCCACGTCGATGCCGTAGATGCGCGCCGAATTCAGACCGAGGATCGATTCCTTGTCCTGCCGTGTGAGCGCCGGATAGCCGTGCTTTTCCTGCAGTTCTTCGGGAATCTCGAAGCGGCGGAAGGCCTCGATCTGCCATTGCGGCGATCCCCACCAGATCGAATCGGTTCCCCAGATCACGCGATCGCTGCCGAAGGCCTTGAGGATCTGGCCCATCAGGTGGCCGCAGATTTCAGGATGGGTGATCGCCGTGTGCCCGAAGACGCTTCCGAGTTCCATGTAGACGTTGGTCATCCCCGGCGTTTCCAGGCGGTCCTTCACGATATCGGAGGTCCATACCAGGTAGCCGTTTTCGTCGATGCCGGTGGCGCCGGCCGCCAGTTCGTTGACGAGGTTCCTGAATCCCGAGTGATAGACGATGAAGTTCAGGTCCGGCCAGTCCAGCGCGGCCTTTTTGATGTCCCAGGGCCGGCAGTATTCGGGGTCGGTGCCGACTATGGGCAGGCCCTTGTGCACGGAAATGTTGGTGATTCCCAGCTTCAGCGCCAGCTCGTAGAACGGATAGGCGACCTTCTCGTCGTCCATCCGCCAGGGATTGACCGGTACGCCCGTGTAGCACTTCCAGCCGTCCACCTCGAGTTCCACGGCCTGGCGCTCGATTTCCTCCAGGCCGCCGGGCATGTTGGGCGCCGCCAGGCCGTGGCTGAGCATGCGCTGCGAACCCGCGAGTTCGTTGATGGTCCGCCGGGTTTCCACCATCATGTCCACGGGAAGGATGTTGTAGCGGTCATCGCCCAGGGGCGCGCCGCTGATGATTCCCATCGTGGTTTCGCTGTCCAGGAAGACTTCCTTGGTGAAATTCTCGAGCTGCAGGTCCTCGCGCCCGGGCCTGACGCCCACCAGGTCCGGATTCAGGTTGAACATGCCGGCCAGGCGACGGAACCCCAGCGGGCCGACTATGCCCTCCTTTACGTGGTGGAGCTGGGCGTCGAATATGAAATCGGGCCACGATTCCCGTTCCGCCCCGGCCTCGGCGGCTTCCGCCCGGTCGACCAGAAAATACCGGCCGAAGACCTCGTTCATGGCCAGAAAGGCCGCGGCCATGCCGGCGGCGCTGCCGAGGTATTGCCTGCGGCTCATCTTGCGCGCGGGGGCCAGGCGGTCCGCCAGCTCGTAAATCCGCCGTTCGACGCGCCGCTGGTCCTCCGATTGCGGCATCGGGATGTACTCCTCGTTGGATACGACCTGGGTCGGGATGGGCGTTTGCCTCCCCTCCCGCCGGTCCTTGTCGCTCTTGCGTATCCACATAGCCCGCCTCCCGGGAAAACAGGAAGAAAAGTATATGCGCCGATGGGCCGGCCGCCGGTACAATTTCCCCGGCTCTTCGCGCGTTCCGGGGCCAGAATGCAAGCACCCGACTTCCTGATCCTCCCCCGCTGGATACTGCCGGTAGAACCCGCCGGGGCGGTGCTTGAGGACCATGCGCTGGCGGTTCGAGGCGAGCACATTGCCGCGCTGCTGCCCGGCGCCGAGGCGATACGCCGCTGGCCGCAGGCCAGGCGGGTCGATCGCCCCGACCATGTCGTGATCCCGGGGCTGGTGAATGCGCACACCCACGCCGGAATGACGCTGCTGCGCGGCTTTGCCGACGACACGCCCCTGCAGGCATGGCTCGAGAATCACATCTGGCCGGCCGAGGCGCGGCATCTTGGCGAGGACTACGTGCGCGCCGGCACCGAGCTGGCCCTGGTCGAGATGGTGCGGTCGGGGACGACCTGCTTCGCCGACATGTATTTCTTCCCCGACGTCGGCGCCGAAGTCGCAGTGGGTCGCGGGGTTCGCATGGCGGTGGGCCTGCCGATGATCGACTTCCCCAATACCTGGGCCGGGGACCGGGAAGCCTCGCTTGGCAAGAACGCGGAACTGTACGGGCGATACCGGGGCCAGGCCGGCATCTCGTTCACGATGTGCCCGCACGCTCCCTATTCGGTCGACGATTCGGGCCTGAAGCTGTGCGCGGAACTGGCCGAGGAACGCGACATCCCCATCCACATTCACGTGCACGAGACCGCCGGCGAAATCGCCGAATCGCTCCAGCGGCACCGTTGCCGGCCGCTGGCCCGCCTGGACAGGCTGGGCGTGGTCAACGAGCGCCTGATGGCGGTCCATGCGACCCAGCTCAAGGAAGAGGAAATCGCCGTGCTGGCCGAGCGGGGCAGTTCGGTGGTGCACTGCCCGCAGTCGAACCTGAAACTGGGGAGCGGCTTTGCCTCCGTGGCAACCCTGCTCGCCGCCGGCGTGAACGTTGCCCTGGGCACCGACAGCACGGCCAGCAACAACGATCTCGACCTGCTCGAGGAAATGCAGACCGCCGCGCTGCTCGCCAAGGGGGTGTCGGGCGATGCCGGGGCGTTGTCCGCGGCCGAGGCGCTTGAGATGGCCACGCTGGCCGGAGCCAGGGCGCTCGGCCTGGACGGCGAAATCGGCTCTCTTCGTCCCGGCAAGGCGGCGGACTGCGTTGCGCTCGACCTGTCCGCGGCCAATACGCAGCCGGTCTATGATCCGGCCTCGCAGGTAGTGTATTCCGGCAAATCCTCGCAGATCACCGATGTCTGGGTGCGCGGGAATGCATTGATGGAGGCCGGTGCGCTCGGCTGGGACGACGAGGACCGGATCCTGGCGCGGGCGCGTGAGTGGGGATCGAGAATCGGCGGCCGGAGCGCCGGCCGGCCGGCCGCGGAAGTGCAATGAACGAAGAAACGACGCAACCCAACGCCGACGCGGCCGAGCTTGAGCGCTTCGCCGCGATGGCCGCGCAGTGGTGGGACCCGAACGGCCCGAACCGTCCGCTGCACGCCATGAATCCGGTGCGGGTCAGGTACATCGCCGAACGCGCCGGGGGGCTCGCCGGCAGGAACTGCCTGGACCTAGGCTGCGGCGGGGGGCTGTTAAGCGAATCGCTGGCCGCCGAAGGAGCGGAATCCGTGCTCGGGCTCGACGCTTCCCGGGAAATGCTGCAGGTTGCCCGCCTGCATGCGGACGCCGGCAACCTGAAAGACCTGGATTACCGCCTCGGCGCCGCGGAAGAACTCGAGGGCGAGTTCGATGTCGTCTGCTGCCTGGAGGTGCTCGAACATGTGCCCCGCCCCGGAGAACTGCTGGCCGAGTGCGGCCGGCTGACGCGCGCCGGCGGCCACGTCTTCATTTCGACACTGAACCGCACGTTCGCGGCGTTCGCCCTGGGCATCTTCAGCGCGGAATACGTGCTGGGCCTGCTGCCGCGCGGCACGCACCGTTACGAGAAGTTCATCCGCCCGTCCGAACTGGAGGCCTGGGCGCGCGCCGCCGGGCTGAGCGCCCGGGACTTTACCGGGCTTCAATACAATCCCCTGCACGGAAGCTTCCGGCGCAGCAGCAACATCGACGTGAACTACATCGCCCATTTCACGAAGGCGGCCGACGCATGAGCGCGGCGAATCCCCGCGTACGTGCGGTGCTGTTCGACCTGGACGGCACATTGGTCGATACCGCCCCCGACCTGGTCGGCTGCGTGCAGGACGTGATGCGGGCGCGCGGGACCCGGCCGCTGCCGTTCAAGAGGCTGCGCAGCTTCGTATCCAAGGGCATGCGAGGGCTGCTTACGGCGGCCTACGGGGAAGATTTCATTGCCAGCGAGGAATACCCGGACGTGTTTGAGCACTGCCTGAAGCTTTACGCCGACCGATTGACGGAGCGGTCAAGGCTGTTCCCGCACATGCGCCGCGTGCTGGACGGCCTTGCCCGCCGGCGGATTCCGTGGGGCGTGGTCACGAACAAGCCGGAATACCTGACCCGGCCCCTGCTCGAGGAGCTGGACCTGGCGGACGAATGCGCGGTAGCCGTGGGCGGCGGCACCACGACCCACACCAAGCCGCACCCCGAGCCCATGATCTACGCGGCCGAACGGCTTGCCGTGAAGCCGCGCGCCTGCGTCATGCTGGGAGACGACCCCCGCGACATTCAGGCCGCGCGCAGTGCGGGCATGACCGGCCTGGCCGCCGCCTGGGGTTACTTTCCGGCGGATGAAGACCTGGACGCCTGGGGCGCAGCCGCGATATTGCAATCGCCCGCCGACCTTTTGGGCTGGATCGACGGACAGGACGCCGCGGCGAATGCCGGCCCGGCGCCCCAGCGCGCGGCATGAGCGCTGCAATTGCCCTGACCGCGCTGGCGGCGCTGGCCGCCGGCGCGTTGCTGGGCGTGCTGTGGCAGCGCTCGCGCGGCCAGTCGGCGATCGCGAGCAGGGAGGCGCAACTGGCCGAATCCCAGGCGCAATTGCGGGAACAAAAGGCGGCGGAACAAGCCCGTGAGGAAAGCCGCCGCGCGGCCGACGAGCAGTTCCAGGGGCAATTGAAGGCGCTGGCCCGCGAGGCGCTGAGCCAGAGCCAGAAGGACTTTCTCGATCTGGCGCAACAGTCGTTCGGAAAGGCGCGCGCGGAATCCAGCGCCGATCTGGAGAAGCGCCAGCAGGCCATCGAGGCCCTGGTCAAGCCGATCAACGAGAGTCTCAAGCAGACCCGCAAGACGCTGAGCAGCATGGAAAAGGAAAGGGCCGAGGCCCAGGGCCAGTTACGCGAGCAGATTCAGGCCATGGCTTCCGGCAACAGGGAGTTGCAAGCCACGACCCGCAGCCTGGTTACCGCCCTGCGGCGCCCGGAAGTACGGGGCCAGTGGGGTGAGATGCAACTGCGGCGGCTGGTCGAGATCGCGGGCATGCAGGAGCACTGCGATTTCGTCGAACAGCCGCAGGGGCCGGAAGGCAGGACCCGTCCCGACATGATCGTCCGGCTGCCCGAAGGCGGCCAGTTGGTGGTGGACGCCAAGACGCCCCTGGACGCCTACCTGAGCGCGGTGGAGGCCGACGACGAAGAGGCGCGCGCCGCTCTACTGGCGCAGCACGCGGTCAACGTGGACGAACAGGTCAAGCGGCTGGCTTCCAAGGAGTACTGGGACCAATTCGAACGCAGCCCGGACTTCGTGGTGATGTTCGTGCCCGGCGATCATTTTCTGGCGGCCGCCGGCGACCAGCGGCCCGACCTGCTGGAGAAGGCCTTGCGCGCGCGTGTGATCCTGGCCACGCCAACCTCGATGATGGCGCTGCTGCGGGTCACGGCCTACGGCTGGCGGCAACTGGCGTTGGCCGAGAACGCCGAGGAAATCTCACGATTGGCGACAACGCTTCATGAACGCGTGGCGGTCTTCAGCGGGCACGTAGGACGGCTGGGCAATCAGCTCAATACAGCGATCGGCACCTACAACAGCGCCGTAAGTTCGTTCAGGACCCGCTTTCTCCCGGCCCTGGACAGGATGAGCAAGGCAGGTGTCCAGAAGACCAGGGAAGTCGAGGCGCCCGAAGAAGTGGCCACGGCCGCCACGCCCCTGCTGGCGAACGAAAACGCCCCGGAATCGCCCGCGGAAACCGAATCCGGACAGGAGCCCGCCACCAAACCCCACTAGCCCTGCAGGTGCTTTGGGTCGATTTCGCGCCACTGGCCGCGGGGCAGGTCCCGCGGCAGCCGCACCGGACCGTAGCGGACCCGGATCAGGCGGCTTACGGCATGGCCCTGCGAGCTCCAGAGACGGCGCACGACGCGGTGGCGGCCTTCGCTGAGCGTTACCCGGTACCAGCGATTGGCGCCGCTGCCTCCCTGTTCGGCGAGCGAATCGAATCGTGCCGGACCGTCTTCGAGCACTACGCCCCCGGTCAGGCGGCGCAACGCTTGCGCACCTGGCTGCCCCAGGACCCGGACCAGGTATTCCCGCTCCACCCCGAAGGACGGGTGCATCAGCCGGTGGGCCAGTCCGCCATCGGTGGTCAGCAGCATCAATCCGCTGGAGTTCAGGTCGAGACGGCCGACCGCCACCCAGCGCCGACCCTTGAGACGCGGAAGCGAGGCAAACACGGTCGGGTGACGGGCGCGGCGGTCGCGCGTGACCAGTTCGCCCTCGGGCTTGTTGTATGCGATTACCCGCGTTCCCCCCGAATCGGCTCGCGGCACCTGCAACAGCCGCCCGTCGAGGCGAAACCGCTCGCCGCCCTCAACCTTGAGTCCGGGCGAGGCCCGCTGCCCGTTGACGCTGAGCCGCCCCGCCGCGATCCAGGCCTCCACTTCGCGGCGGGAGGCCACGCCGGCCGCCGCCAGGTACTTCTGGACCCGGATCAATCGGGGGCGGGAGGTGTTTCGCCGGGGTCGGAGTCGACGTCGAAAAGGCCCGCGCCCCGCTCTCCAGCGCCGTCGGTGGCATCGGAAGAACCACCGCCCGGAGGTCCGGCGGCGGGCGCATCTTCCGGGGACGCGAATTCGCCGGCCGAAGGCAGATCGTCAAGGCGCTTGAGTCCGAAATAGTCCATGAAATCCTTCGTCGTGCCATAAAGTGCCGGCCGGCCCGGCGTTTCGCGATGACCCACCACCTCGATCCAGTTGCGCTCCATGAGCGTGCGCATGATGTGGCCGCTCAGGCGCACGCCGCGCAATTCCTCGATCTCCGCCCGCGTGATCGGCTGCCGGTAGGCGATGGCCGCCAGGCTCTCAAGCAGCGCGCGCGAAAATCTCGGCGGACGGAAACGTTCCAGCTTCGCCAGCCGCTCGGCGGCCGCGCCGCCCGTCTGCACCCGCCAGCCGCCGGCCACTTCCTTCAATTCGATTTCCCGGGCGGCGTAGTCGCGCTCCAGGTCGCCCAGGGCCTTCATTACATCGTCTTCGCCTATTTCCTCAAGCGGATCGAACAGGTTCAGGAGCTGCGTCATGTTGAGGGGCCGTCCCGCCCCCAGCAACGCCGCCTCGACCAGGTTGCGCGTATCCGGGGCGTTCACTTGGCGGCGTCCTTGCCGTGTGCGGGACCGCTTACGTAGATCGGTGCGAACGGTTCGTTCTGGACCGCCTGCAGGCCGTTGTCGCGAACCAGCTCCAGCAGGGCCGAAAAGGTAACGGCCGCCCCCATGCGCCCCTCGGACGGATCGAACAACTCCGTGAATTCCGTAAACTCCCTGCCCGAGACCTGCTTGAGAATGTCCGACATTCGCTCGCGCACCGACAGCTGTTCGGTCTGCACCGCCCAGCCGCCGCTGAAGCGCACCCGTTCGATCACGCGCGCGTAGGCCAGCGCCAGCTCGTTAAGCGTTGCCTGCGGAAGTTCGCGCGGTCTCTGGTCTTCGAGCGCGTCCACCCTGGCCTGAAAGGCGTCGCGCTCCTGGCGGGGAAGTTCTTCCAGGCTGGCGGCCAGTTGCTTCAGGCGCTCGTATTCCAGCAGGCGCTGGAACAGCCTGGCCCGCGGGTCCTCCTCGTCCTCTTCCTCCAGCGGCAGTTGCGGCACCAGCATGCGGGACTTGATCTCCGCCAGGGTTGCGGCCATGACGAGGTACTCGCCGGCCAGTTCCAACTCCATCTCCTGCATCAGCTCGATGTACTGAGCGTATTGCTCGCAGATATCGGTGATCGGCACCTCCATGATGTCGAGGTCGTGGCGGCGGATCAGGTAGAGCAGCAGGTCCAGCGGTCCCTCGAAGGACTGCAGGAACACGCGCAACGCTTCCGGCGGGATGAAAAGGTCGGCGGGCGCCTCCACGTACGGCTCGCCCGAAACCACCGCCAGGCTTGCCACGGCCGCGGGTTCCTCAAATAGCTGTTGCTTGTCGGACATTGTCGATCAGTCGGACTCTACTACTATTTTAGGGAATGCCGTCTTCGCGCCGCGGGCCATGCCCGCCAGGCGCGCGGCCGCCGCCCTCGAAAGCGCCCGGTAGTCGCCCCCTTCATCGGGTTCCGACGGCGCCACCAGCCGGCCGTCGTCGGTGGCCGCGCGCACGCCCGCCGACAACGGCAGTTGCGACAGCAGCGGCAGGTCGAATTCATCGGCAAGCCGCGCGCCCCCGCCTTCGCCGAACAGCGCTTCGGTGTGGCCGCAGTGCGGGCAGACATGGGCGCTCATGTTCTCCACCACGCCCAGCACCGGCACGTTGACCTTGCGGAACATGGCGATGCCCTTGCGGGCGTCGGCGACCGCCAGTTCCTGCGGCGTGGTCACGACCACGGCCCCCGCCAGCGGTACGCGTTGCGACAGCGTCAGCTGGATGTCGCCGGTGCCCGGCGGCATGTCCACGATGAGGTAATCGAGGTCCTTCCAGCGGGTCTGGCCGAGCAATTGCATGAGCGCCTGCGTCACCATCGGGCCGCGCCACACCACCGGGCTGCGGGTATCGACCAGGAAGCCGATGGAACTGGCCTGCAGGCCGTGCGCCCGCAAGGGCTCGAAGCTCTTGCCGTCGGCGCTGCGCGGCCGTGCGCCCTCCAGCCCCAGCATCCGCGGCACGCTGGGACCATAAATGTCGGCATCCAGTATCCCGGTGGCGGCGCCGTCCATCGCCAGCCCCACGGCCAGGTTCGCCGCCACGGTGGATTTGCCGACGCCGCCCTTGGCCGAAGCCACCGCGACGATGTTCCTGACCTGCTCGAGCCTCTGGACCTGCGGCGAGACCGCGTGCGCGGCGATCTCCGTGCGAACCGCCACCTCTTCCGCGGAAGTGACCTGACGGACCCGCGCCTTCAGCTCTTCCACGAACCCGTCGCAGGGGAAACCCACGGTCAGCTCGATGGCGCGGCCTCCATCGCTCGCGCGAACGCGGCCCCCGGCCTCGCCCAGCGTCAAGCCGCCGAACGGAGCCTTCACTCCCAAAACCGCCGTTTCCAGGTCCCGAGACACGCATCCTCCCGCAGAATTGGCCTGATTGTAAGTGCCGACGAGCAAGCAAGCCGCTAGACTGCCGTTAGATTTGTCCGGCAAGGCAATGGAAAACAGGAATTCACCCGCGCGCGACTCCGCGCGTGATGACGACTCTCTCCCGCAGGGCCTGCGAATGAACTTCGGCGCCGGCGCAATGGGCATGGCGGTCATCCTGAACACCATGGGCGGTGTCTTCCCTCCGTTCATGACCAACTTCCTGGGCATAGGCGCGGGAGCGGCGGCCACCCTGCTGCTGGTCTCCAAGCTGTACGACATGGTGACCGACCCCCTGATGGGCGTCATCAGCGACCGGGCCACGACGCGCTGGGGCCGCCGGCGCCCGTTCCTCGTGCTGGGGGGTGGAATCAGCGCTATCGGACTCGCGCTGGTCTTCAATCCTCCGTCCATCGGCAACCAGGCGTGGCTTATCGCCTATGTGCTGGGGGCGCTGCTCGTCACCTATACCGGTTACACGGTTTTCAACATTCCGTACATGGCCATGCCGGCGGAGATGACCCGCAGCTACCATGAACGCACGACGCTGATGTCGCATCGGGTCGTCTTCCTCAATATCGGCGCACTGGTCGCGGTGTCCGCGTTTGCGATCGTCGAATGGCTGGGAAACGATCGGGCCGCTCACGGAACCATGGGCTGGGCGTTCGCGACGCTCATTTTTCTCGGGTCGGCCTATTGCTTCTTCGGCACGGCGTCAGCCAGACAGACTCACCAGAAGGAGCATGCCTATTCGCTCGGGAAGCAAATCCGGACCGCCTTGACGAACAGGCCTCTCGTGCTCCTGCTCGGGGCCAAGTTCTGCCAGTTGCTGGGAGTGTCGCTCTCGAGCGCGACCGGGGTCTACTTCAAGGTCGTGATCCTCGGGCTCAGCTACCAGCTCACGACGTTGTATCTCTATACCAGCAGCGTCGTGATCATTGCGTTCATTCCCGTCTGGAACATGGCTTCGCGCAGGTACGGAAAGCGGCTCACCTACATGGCCGCCAGCGCCGGTTACGCGCTGGTGACCCTGACGTGGCTGTTGGCCACGGCGGACGATCCCCTGTCGTATGTCTTCATCCGGGCGGTGCTGCTCGGCATCTGCGCCAGCGGCATTCTGGTGCTGGGCGCGGCCCTGCTTCCGGACGCCGTCGAGTACGACTACCTCAAGACGGGGATGCGCCGCGAAGGCACCCTGTCCTCGTTCTATTCGACCGTGGAAAAGCTGGCGTTTGCGGTCGGCCCGGCGCTGGCGCTCTATTTCCTGAGCTGGTTCGGCTACCAGGCGGGAACGGAAGGCATGCGGATCGAGCAGCCGCAAAGCGCCATCATCGCGATCTATATCGGCGCGGGCCTTACGCCGGCCGCGCTGTACGGGTTGAGTCTCGTATTTCTGTTCAAGTACGACCTTTCGGAAGACAGGCTCAAGGCGCTGCGTGGCCGGTCGCCGGATGCCATCCCCCCGCCCAGCGGCTAAACTGCCCTCCAGAATCAAGGGGGTTCCATGGAAAGACGGAAGGACGCAAACCCGGCGCCTGAAGCGACGGGAGCGGGAGAGGCAGTCTCGAAAGCACTGCGCATCAACTTCGGCGCCGGGGCGCTGGGGATGGCGATCGTGCTGAACACGCTGGCCGCCATTCTTGCGCCGTTCATGACCAACTTTCTGGGCATCGGCGCCGGAGTGGTTGCGGCGCTTCTGCTGGTTTCCAAGCTCTACGACATGGTGACGGACCCGCTCATGGGCGTGCTCAGCGACCGCACCAGAACCCGCTGGGGCCGCCGACGGCCCTTCCTTTTTCTCGGCGGCATCGTGACCGGCGTGGGCTTCTTCCTGATCTTCAACCCGCCGCAGCTGGACAGCCCCGCCCTGCTGAACGCCTGGGTGCTGGGCGCGCTGCTGGTGACCTACACCGGCTACACGCTGTTCAATGTTCCGTACCTGGCCCTGCCCGCCGAGATGACCACCCACTATCACGAACGCACGGCACTGATGTCGTGGCGCACCGTGTTCATCAACGTGGGCGCTCTGCTTGCGTTTTTTTCCTTTGCCCTCGTGGAGTGGCTGGGCAACGACCGCCAGGCGCATGGCGCCATGGGGCTAATCTTCGCCGTGCTGATTGCGAGCGGCTCCATCTACTGCTTCTTCGGCCTCGCGTCAGCCCGCCAGACCGCCGCCGCGCCGCCCGCGCGGACGCCTTCGATCGGGCGCCAGATCCGCACCATCGCGGCGAACCGGCCGTTGATGACCCTGCTGGGCGCCAAGCTTTGCCAACTCCTGGGGCTTGCGGCGTCCGGCGCGGCAGGCGTTTATTTCAAGGTCGTCATTCTCAAGATGAGCTACACGCAAACGACCTGGTTCCTGGTGGTGAACGTCGCCGTGATCCTTGCCGCCATCCCACTGTGGAACCGCGTGTCGCGCAGGCACGGCAAACGGCTCACGTACATGATCGCAACCGCGTGCTTCGCCCTGACCGTGTCCACCTGGCTGCTGGCGTCTGCGGCCGATCCTTTGTCGTACATCTTTGCGCGGGCCGTCTTCCTCGGCTTTTTCGCCAGCGGCGTGATCATCATGGGCGCCGCTCTCCTGCCCGACGCCGTTGAGTACGACTACCTCAAGACGGGAATGCGGCGCGAAGCCACGATGTCCGCGTTCTACGCCACGGTCGAAAAACTGGCGTTCGCCGCCGGCCCGGCGCTGGCGCTGCTGATGCTGAGCGCGTTCGGCTACCAGTCCGGCACTACAGGCATGCAGATCGAGCAGCCGGAAAGCGCGATCAACGCCATTTACGTGACCGCGGGGCTGGCCCCGGCGCTGCTTTACGGGATGAGCCTCATATTCCTGACCAACTACGACCTGACGGAAGAGAAACTCAAGTCGGCGCGCGCCGCAAGCGCCGCGGCCGGCTGAGCGAAGCGCCTCAAGGACGTCTGGTAAGATCGAAGCCCGACGCTTCGTCGGCCCTGGGATCGTGGGACATGGGGGCCTGACCATGCGGAAACGCAAGCGAACTCAATCATGACGGCCGCTGTTCTGCCGGCCGGACTGTCCCGTCCGGAGAATCTTATGAAGTCACCCGTAGCAAATCTGGCTGCGACGGCCACGTTCCTGGCGCTGTTGCCTTTCGGAGCCATCCAGACGCCGGCATTGGCCCAGGAGGCGGTGCTGGAAGAAATCATCGTCACGGCTCGCAAGCGCGAAGAGAACCTGTTCGACATCCCGGTCGCTATCACGGCCATTACCTCAGAGCAGATCGAGAATTTCGGTCTCAACGACCTGCAGGACGTGGCCAAGATCGTGCCCGGACTGACCTTCGACCGCTCGGTCACGCAGAATGACTACGCCCCGGCCCTGCGCGGGCTGCAGGCGGAACAGGGCCGCAACAGCGTCGGCCTGCTGATCGACGACATCGATATTTCGTCGCAGAACGTCCAGGTGGCCGGCGGCGGCAGCCTCGCCCGCCTGCGGCTGGTGGACATCGAGCGGATCGAGGTCGTCAAGGGCCCGCAGGCGGCCCTTTACGGACGCTCGGCATTCGGCGGCGCGGTGAATTACATCACCAAGCGCCCGAGCCTGGACGAATACGACCTGAAGGCCGCTTTCGAGGCGCACAGCGAGTCCGGCCAGGAGGTCAGGGTGTCCGGCGGAGCTCCGGTGGTCGAAGATGCTTTCGGCGTGCGAGTCAACGCCTACTGGTTCGATGAGCGGGGTTCCTACAAGAACACGGTGTCCGACGACTATGTGGGCGGCGGCGACGGTATGGGCATTTCCGCCGCATTTCTGCTCCAGGCGAACGAAAACCTGTCCGTTTACGGACGGCTGGAATACTCCGACGAGAGCTACGCGCCCCAGGCCGCGTTCGTGATCAACGGCAATACCGACGTGAATCTGACCGGGGGCGCGGAAATCGTGCTCAACAGGGCCACCACGCGGATCTTTTCGGGACCGCTGGTGGACGGTCCGATCGGTTTCGACGTCAATCACCGCACCGGCCAGGACTACAAGGGCATGGACGTCGAATATTTCCGCGCCACGGTCATATCCGACTGGGATGCCGGAAATTTCGGGCTCAAGTCGCTGACCAGCTGGGTGGACTCCAACGACGACATCTTCCAGGACAACGATTTCGTCAGCGGGTCCGTCAATGGCGTGGTAACCGGGGCGTTCCAGGAGACCGAACGGATCAATGACACGACCCAGTTCAGCCAGGAGGTCCGGATCTTCTCGCAGACTGACGGCGCCTTTCAATGGCTTTTGGGCGCCCTTTACTGGAAAGAAGACGTGGACCAGTTCGGCAGCAACGACACCGGCCTGGCGTTCGGGCCGATTCTCGATTCCGATGTGGCCGCCTTCTATGACACTCGAGACGGTGAAGGCCGTAACGTCAGCCGCTACACCGACCACACGTCGGTATTCGCTTGGGCGGAGTATGCGCTGTCGGACAAGCTGTTCGCGTCCGCGGAGGTCCGGTACACGGACGAGGAAATCCAGCATATGCTGGACTTTGACCCGCCGTTCAACTTCTTCTTCGGCGTGATCTCGCTGGGCGGCGCGGCTCCGCCGATCCTGCGGTCACTGGGAATGGTCACCGGTATGCACTCCGAGACGATCATGGAGAAGTACACCATTCCCCGCGTCGCGCTCAGCTATAGGCCCGACGAGAACCTGAACCTTTATGGGGCGATCGGAAAGGGCGTGAAACCCTCCGGTTTTCAGGACGGCGCGGTCTTTACACTTGACCGGCCCTTCGACCGGGAATCGCTCTGGTCGTATGAAGTGGGCGCCAAGGCCCTGCTGATGGGCGGCGCGCTCGCTTTCAATGCCGCTGCCTTCTTCCAGGACTATACGGACCAGCAGGTCTCCTCGCAGATCTTCAACGAAGAGGCGCAGCAGTTGCAGCCGGTGATCGAGAACGCCGGTAAATCGACGATCTGGGGGCTGGAGTTCGAAGCCAACTGGCGCGCCACGGAAGCACTGACCCTGTCCGGCGCTTACACCTACATCAACGGCGAGTTCGACAATTTCCGGGTAGTTTCCACCAGCGCATCGCGGATCGGCGAGAGCGGCTGCGGCGAATTCCTGGACTTCGCCCGGCCCGCCTGCCTCCTGATCAAGGACGGCAACCGGCCGGCCGATCTGCCCGAGCATCAGCTCAATTTCAACGGCAATTACACGGCCAACCTGACCGGCAACTGGGAATGGTTTGCCGACTTGAGCGCACGCCACACGTCCGAGCGCTTCGTTTCTTCCGCCAACGTCGCTACGCAAGATGCCTATTGGCGGGTGGACGGCCAGCTCGGGGTCCGCAGCGAGAACCTGCGCGCCGCGCTTTACGTCGACAATCTGCTGGATGACGACACCGTGACCGACGGCAACCTGTACGTGGACTTCTTCAACGGGTTCGCGCCGTCCGGCTTCGGATATCGCCCGATTCCGCAGACCGTCGGGTTGCGGGTCAGCTACAGCATGCTGTAGCGGCAAGCAGGGGCTCTCGAAATGCACCCGAAGGTAACGCGGGAAATCATCGACGCCTACAGGGAAGTAGGCGTGGCCCATGTGCCGGATGTCTTCTCGGAGGAGTGGGTGGCACGGATGGCTGAAGTGATCGATTCCGTCGTCGCCGGGCTGCGCGACGGCTCGATCGCCTTCGGGCCGCACGAGACCATGCGCGACGTGGAATTCGAGGACCACGACGGCTACGTGCGGCTGGTCAACGCCTACTGGCGGGTCCCGGAGATGCAGGCGCTGGTCGAGGAATGCGACTGCGCCGAAATCGTCGCCGACGTGATCGGTTCGGACGAAATGCGCGCGTGGGTGGACGGCACCTTTTTGAAAGAAGGCAACGCGACAGAGACGGCCACGCCCTGGCACAACGACGAGTGCCTGTTCCCGTTCAGCGGCGAACACAGTCCGTCGATGTGGGTGGCCCTGACCGACATGGGTCCCGACAACGCGCCTCTGCTGACCCTGGCCGGCTCCAACAGGGACCCCCATCGCTACGTGAGTTCCTGGGCGCTTGAGGGTGTGGAAGCGCCGCCCAATTTCCATCCCTGGTCGGAACTGCTGGAGCGGGTCGCGGCGCCGGATGCGGACATCCGCGTGTGGGAAGCGCGCGCGGGCGACATGCTGATCATCCATCCGAAGACGATTCACGCCTCCAGACCGCGCACGGCAGGCTACGCGGGCCGCCGGCTCGGGTTCTCGCTGCGCTGGATCGGCAGCGACATCCGCTACCAGTTCAATCCGACGGCAAGAAAAAACCCGTTCGAAGGCAGCGAGCTGCTGAAAGAAGGCGAACGCTTACCCGATTCGGTAATGCCCGTGACCTGGCGGCGGCCGCCCCGCAAGAAAGCCGCCTGATTTTGCTTCCGGCAGCGCCGCCGGGCATGACTATCCGCCGCACGCTGGTCGAGACGCCCTCGGGGTTCGTCCACGTCCGGACTGCCGGCTCCGGTTCTCCGATCCTGCTGCTGCACTGGACCCCGGCGTCCAGCCGCCAATACGTTCCGGTGCTTGAGAGACTCGGCGACTCAGGATACGCCGGCTACGCACCCGACAACATGGGTTACGGTCAGTCCGACCCCCGCCCCGCTCCGTGGCTGGTAAAGGACTATGCCGACAATATCGCCGCGGTAATGGACGCGCTGGGGCTCAAGTCCGCAGCCGTTGTCGGAGGCCATGTTTCTTCCGAATTCGCCGTCGAGCTGGCGCTGCGCCATCCGGAGCGCGTAACGCACCTGGTCCTCGACGGCTGCCCGGTCTGGGACCGCGCCTTCCGCGACGAGGTGCTGAGCGTGTCGCGGCAACCGGCGCCGGAATGGTCGGAGGACGGCGCGCATATCTCCTGGATATGGGAGCGGTCGCTGTGGCTGCAGCGCATGTGGGACTCGGGGTTCGCGCTGGACGACGACGGAGCCGCCCTGCTCCGCAACGCCGTCATCGACAGCATGCTGGCGCAGCAGATGGACGATGCGACCGAAGCGCTACGGGAATACGAGATGGGGGACGCGTTGGCAAAGGTCCGCGTCCCCACGCTGGCGCTCACCGCGGAAACCGACCCCTTGAACAATTGCCACGAGAAAGTGCTGGCGCTGGTCGACGGCTCGACGGGACACACTTTTACCGCTGGCCATCCGCATCACTATCCGGAAAAGGCCGGGGAGTATCTGGACGTTATCCTGAAGTTTCTTCGTCGGGCGTAAGCGCGGTGATGGCCAGGGCGTGGATGGGGCCCTGCATCATTTCGCCCAGGGCCGCATAGACAAGGCGGTGACGCGCGAGCGGAGCCAGGCCGTCAAACTGCCCGGCGACGATGCGAACCGAGAAGTGGCCGCCGCCCTCGCGCGCGCCCACGTGACCCACATGAAGGTGCGAATCGTCCTGCACTTCGACTTCGCAGGGCGCGAGGGCCTCAAGCAGTCGAGCGCGAATGAGTGACGGGCGATCGGAGTTCAACCGCGTTTACTCGCCTTCGACCGTTTTCAGCGACCGCACCACCCAGACACCCTGCAACAGGCCGAACACGAGGGTCAGGGCGGTCAGGCCGAACAGCTTGAAGTACACCCAGGTCGCTTCGCTGAACGTATAGGCGACCCAGAGGTTGAGAACGCCCATCAGCGCCAGGAACATCAGCCATGCCCAGTCCAGCGCCGACGCCGTTCGCGCCGGCAGTGCGGCAAAGCCTTCCGCCTGCGATTTCAGGATCGCATGGACCACGCCCTTGCGCTTCCACAGGCGCGCGCCCGCAAGCGCCACGCTCATCGCCCAGTACAGGACCGTCGGCTTCCACTTGATGAACACCGGGTCCTTGAGCACGACGGTCAGCGTGCCGAACACCAGCACCAGCCCCGCGGAGGCCAGCGTGATGGGCTTGGGCTTGTAGCGCCCGCCGATCAGCCACTGCGCGGCCACCTGCACGATCACCGCGCCCATGAGCACCCAAACGGCCGGTATCAGCCCCCACACAAGGTAGGCCGCCAAAAACGGCACAAGAAAGAAAAAATCCAGAAAAACCTGCACGGCGGCGGAAATGATAACGCCCCGAAATATCCAGGCGATTCACCCGGAGAGCCACCTGAACTTCATCAGATGACAAGGATGCGCAAGCCAAACTGACCGGCAGCATATAATGCTCCGCACGCGTGGCATTAGCGTAGATAGAGTGCAAGGGGGCGGTCTGCCGCCCCAAGTGAAAAACGGGAGGCATTGTGGAAAATCTCAAGATTAGTGAATTGATAGGCCGTGCGCCTTGGCGGGAGGCGGTTACCTACCGGAAGACCTGGCCGCACGAGTACGTTCTGAGCGGCAAGGACAATCAGCGAGAGCTATTCGAGTTGGTTTGCGCGCGCCTGCGCGCCGGCGAGGGCGTGGAGTGCCGGTTCTTCACCATGCGCAACACCTACCTGTTTCTCGGCGGATGCAAGTACTGGCTCATGACGCACTGGGACGCGGTCAACCTCGACGACGGCCAGGAATACGTCCTGAACCGAGCGCCGCTCTACCGCGACCGCCGCGATTTCGTGATACAGCCCGGCGACTCCGGCAAGCCCGAGGACTATCCGGAAAAACCCGCCGCGCCTGCTAAGGCCAGCGCGCCGGCGGCCGGCCACGCCTGAGGAACCAAGCTATGTCGAAACTGGCAGTGTGGAGCATCACAGAGCGAGATGGCGAAAACGGTGCTGAGACCGCGGAGCCAAAGAGAGTTGGACGCTCCAACGTAGGACTGGAGAGATGGCTCGAAGACTGGATCGTCAAGGACGTGTCGCTGATCGGCGAAGGATTGACCCTCATTGGGCGGCAGGTGTCCATTCACGACGGACGGCTCGATCTGCTCGCTATCGACTCGAAGGACCGCTGGGTGGTGATCGAAGTGAAACCGGACACACTTGGTTACGGCGCCTTGACGCAGGCGTTGTACTACGCGTCGTCACTTGCGAGCCTCAACAAGGACGAATTGTTCGAAAAGCTGGAAAGCGACGACAAACTCGCTGCGTTTGGCGACAAGAGGGAGCTTTCCAGGAAACTCCGGCAGCATCTGGATAACGAAGATGAGCCAAGAGAAATCGCCTTGATGGTCGTTGGCGCAGGAATCAGTGCCGGCCTGGAGCGGACGAACGAGTTTCTCGGTCGGTTCGACATACCCATAGAGGTAGTCAGCTTCGAGGTCTTCCAGCCGGACAAGAGCCCCAAGCTGCTGATTCGCGAAGTGATTGAAGAGCCTGACGAACCGCCTCCTCAAAAAAAGAAGCGTACGGTTGCGGCGATCCGCGGCCGGGCTGTCGAGACTGGAGTGGTTGAGCCATTCGACCGCTTTATCACGATGTCCGAGGAGGCGGGTCTGGCCGTGCAACCGCAAGCAGCCTCGATAAGGATCGCACCCCCGCAAAAACGCACGCGATTCTTGATGTACGCACGACCGTGGACCGACGCGAATAGCGCCGGGCTGTGGATTGCAGTGGGCGGCGCGCAGTTTGTCGAGTTCTTCTCTGAAAAAATAGACGAACAGCAGGCTGAGGCGATTTCCTGTGACGACTACTTTACGGGGACGGCGCTTAACCAGCGCCTTAGTGAGATCGAGGCTTTTCTCAACGAACACTTCCCGAAAACAGATGCACACAGAGCGGGTTCGAATTGAAGTGCTTTAACCAGTGATAGTGCACCCTTTCCTGGAGTTCCGGGCGGGTCTGTCGCAGCCTTAGCCTTTCCTCCTCCCCGTCTTCCGGGAGTGTTGGAGCCAGGATGGCGGAACCAAGCCAAGGATGGCGCCTCCCGGAAGACGGGGAGGAGAAAAGGCGAAATCAACGCGCCGCCGCACACGCAAGTCCGCGTGACCGGCTGAATATAATGCGCCGATGCTTAATTTCTTCCAGCATCCGCGGGGCCTGGTCACCCTGTTCTTCACCGAGATGTGGGAGCGCATGAGCTATTACGGCATGCGCGCGCTGCTCGTGCTGTTCATGGTCGATCAGGTGCAAAGGGGCGGAATGGGCCTGACCGACGAGATCGCGACCGCGATATACGGCGTCTATACGGCCGCCGTTTACCTGGTCGCCCTGCCCGGAGGATGGATGGCGGACCGGCTTCTGGGCGGCCAGCGGGCTGTCTGGGTGGGCGGCATCATCATCATGTGCGGGCACTTCGTGCTCGCCGTTCCCACCGTCGCCGCCTTCTACATGGGGTTGATCCTGGTGGTGCTGGGCACCGGCCTGCTGAAACCCAACATCAGCGCCCTGGTGGGCCAGCTCTACGCGCCCAACGACCCGCGCCGCGACGGCGGTTTCACGCTCTACTACCTCGGCATCAACGTCGGCGCGTTTCTCGGCCCGCTGGTGTGCGGCTGGCTGGCCGACTACAACTGGCACTACGGTTTCGCCGCGGCAGGCGTGGGCATGCTGTTCGGCCTGATTCAGTTTTACTACACCCGCGAGTACCTGGGCGAGGCCGGCGCGCGTCCCGAATCCGCGGCGTCTGCCGCCTATCGCAAGAAGGTCTGGCTGGGCGTGGCGGCTGCCCTGGTGGCGCTCGCGGCCGTCTATGCCGGCGCCCTGGGCGGCGCGATCGAACTGAACGCGCGCGCCATTGCCGAAGCGAGCGCGCTGGTGATCGTTGGCGTGGCGGCCATCTACTTCCTTTTCCTGCTGTTCTTCGGGGGACTTACGCGCGACGAGCGCCTGCGCGTGATCGGCATCATCGTGCTGTTCTTCGGCGCCGCCATGTTCTGGGCCGGCTTCGAGCAGTCCGGCTCGTCGCTCAACCTGTTCGCCGAACGCTTCACGATACGCGAGTTCGGTTCGTTCAGCTTCCCGGCCGAGTGGTTCCAGTCGCTCAATCCGTTCTTCATCATCGTCCTGGGCCCGCTGTTCGCGATGTTGTGGACGGCCCTGGCGCAGCGCAATCTCGATCCCTCGACACCGCTCAAATTCGCGCTGGGCCTGATACAACTCGGGCTGGGCTTTGTGGTGATGATCGGCGCCGCCACGCTGGTGGCCGAAGGCAACCCGGTCCTGCCCACCTGGCTGTTCTTTACCTACCTGCTGCACACGACCGGCGAACTGTGCCTGAGCCCGGTGGGCCTTTCCGCGGTCACGCGCCTGGCGCCGAAGAAATACGTGGGCCAGATGATGGGCATCTGGTTCCTGGGCGCGTCGCTGGGCAGCCTGATCGCCGGCCTGATCGCGGGCGAATTCGACCCCGAGGCGCTCAGCGACATGCCCGGACTGTACTGGCAGATCGTACTCACCACCGTGGGCAGCGGCCTGATCCTCGCCGTATTCCTGAAGCCACTGAAGAAGTGCATGACACCTGCGGAGGAAGAAGAAAAGTGAATACCCGAATCGTCCTCGCGGCGCTGGCCCTGACCGTGCCCGTCAGCGCATTGACCAAAGACACGCCGCTCATGAGCGCCGAGGATTTCGTCGCGGAAACCAGCGAGCAATACGAAGAACTGCGCCTGGAGGGCGCATCGGCCGCCTGGGCCTACCAGACCTACATCACCCCGGACACCGCGCTGCTCGCCGCCAGGGCACAGGAACGGGGGCTCAAGTTCCAGAGTTCCGCAGTCGAGGGCGCCAAACGCTATGACGGCGTTGAACTCGCCCCGCTGACACAGCGCGCCATCAACGCGATCAAGTGGGGGACGACGCTCCCGGCGCCGGACGACGACTCCAAGCGTCGCGAACTGTCGGAGATCATGACCCGCATGGAAGGCGCCTACGGCAGCGGAAAGTATTGTCCGGACGGCCCGGAGAGCTGCCGCGATCTCGAACAGCTCAGCGTGGTCATGGCGCACAGCCGCGACTACGACGAGCTGCTGGAAGCATGGCGCGGCTGGCGCACCATATCTCCGCCGATCCGGGCCGACTACCGGCGTTTCGTCGAGCTTGGCAACGAGGGCGCGAAGGAGCTGGGATTCAATGACATGGGCGAGTTGTGGCGTTCCGGCTACGACATGCCGGTGGCCGATTTCAGCGACGAAGTGGAGCGCCTGTGGAGCCAGGTATCGCCGCTGTACGAGCAGCTTCACTGCTACACCGCCGACAGGCTGCGGCAGGCCTACGGCGAGGAAAACGTGCCCACGGGCCAGCCGATTCCGGCGCACCTGCTGGGCAACATGTGGTCGCAGACCTGGGGCGAGATCTACGACCTGGCGGAGCCGTATTCCGGCATAGCGGAACTGAACGTGACCCAGGCAATGCAGGACCAGGACTACAGCGCCGTCTACATGACCGAGCTGGCGGAAGATTTCTTCGTCTCGCTGGGCATGCCAACGCTGCCGGAGAGTTTCTGGCAGCGTTCGCTGCTGGTGAAGCCGCAGGACCGCGAGGTGGTCTGCCACGCCAGCGCCTGGAGCATGGACGGCAAGGACGACGTACGGATCAAGATGTGCATCGAACCCACGCAGGACCACCTGTTCACGATCTATCACGAACTCGGGCACATCTACTACTTCCTGGCGTACAAGGATCAGCCGATCGTTTTCCAGTCGGGGGCCCACGACGGTTTCCACGAGGCGGTTGGCGATACGGTCACGCTGTCGATGACGGGCGAGTTCCTGAAGAATCTCGGCCTGGTCAAGGAAGTCAAGGACAGTCCCGAGGCGCTGATCAACTCGCAGATGAAACTGGCGCTGGACAAGATCGCCTTTCTGCCCTTCGGCAAGCTGATGGACCAGTGGCGCTGGGGGGTGTTCTCCGGGGAGATCGCGCCGGAGGACTACAACGCGGCCTGGTGGGACCTGCGCACGCGCTACCAGGGCATTAGGCCCCCGGTCGAGCGCAACGAAGCCGATTTCGACCCCGGCGCCAAGTACCACATACCGGGCAACACGCCGTACACCCGCTACTTCCTGGCCTTCGTGCTGCAATTCCAGTTCCAGCGGGCGCTGTGCGACGCCGCGGGATTTGAAGGACCGCTGCACGAGTGCTCGATCTACGGGAACAAGGAAGCCGGCGCGTTGCTGTGGAAGATGCTCCAGTCCGGTTCCAGCCGGCCGTGGCAGGACTCGCTGGAGGCCGTAACCGGCCAGCGTGAAATGGACGCTTCGGCCATCATTGCCTATTTCCAGCCGCTCATGGACTGGCTCAAGACCGAGAACCAGGGACTTTCCTGCGGCTGGTAAACGCGTCATGGCGCGCAAGATCCTTGTCACCGCGGCGCTGCCTTACGCCAGCGGTCAGATCCATCTCGGCAACCTGCTCGAGATGGTGCAGACCGACATCTGGGTTCGCTACCAGCGCCTGTCGGGGGCCGACTGCACGTTCGTTTGCGCCACCGACGCGCACGGCACGCCCACGATGCTCAAGGCACGCGAGGAAGGTGTAGACCCCGAGCAATATGCGGAGTCCTGCCGGGCCGCGCATGTGCGGGACTTCGAGTCCTTCGGGATCCGCTTCGACAACTTCTATACGACGCACTCGCCGGAAAACCGCGAACTGGTGGAACGGATCTACTCCCGGCTGGTGGAGCGCGAATTCATCCGCACCCGCACGATCCAGCAGGCCTACGACGAGGAGGCGGGCATGTTCCTGCCCGACCGCTATGTGCGCGGCGAATGTCCGTCCTGCGGGGCGGACGACCAGTACGGCGACAGTTGCGCGGCCTGCGGGGCCACCTACGCGCCCTCGGAGCTGGTCAACCCGCGTTCGATCCTGAGCGGCCGGCCGCCGATCACCCGCGAATCCGAGCACAAGTTCTTCAAGCTGGGGGAGTTCGAATCGCTGCTGAAGACCTGGATGCAGGCCAGCAACCTTGACCGCGGCGCGCGCAACAAGCTGGCCGAATGGTTCAAGGAGGGCCTCAAGGACTGGGACATCACCCGTGACGAGCCGTATTTCGGATTCGAGGTGCCGGGCGAGAAGGGGAAGTTCTTCTACGTCTGGCTCGACGCCCCGGTGGGTTATATGGCCAGCTTCCGCAATCTCTGCGGTCCGGGCGAGGACGGCGAGAGCCGGTTCGAGCGCTATTTCGGGCCGGACAGCGACGCCGAGCTGTACCACTTCATCGGCAAGGACATCCTGTACTTCCACGCGCTGTTCTGGCCGGCGGTGCTGCTCGGCGCGGGCATGCGCACGCCCAGCGGCGTTTTCGTGCACGGCTTTCTTACCGTGGACGGGCAGAAGATGTCCAAGTCCAGGGGCACCTTCATTACGGCGGCGGACTACCTGGCTGCCGGCCTGGATCCCGAGTATCTGCGCTATTACTACGCGGCGAAACTGGGTTCCGGCCTGGACGACATCGACCTGCAGCTGGAGGACTTTGCGGCGCGCATCAACTCCGACCTGGTGGGCAAGCTGGTGAACATCGCCAGCCGCTGCGCCAGCTTCGTGCAGCGCGGGTTCGACAACCGCCTCGGACCGCGCCTGCACGACCCGGCCCTGTACGAGGAATTCGTCGCGCAGAGGGAGCTGATCGGCGAGCACTACGAATCCCGTTCCTACGGCAAAGCCATGCGGGCGATCATGGCGCTGGCCGACCGCGCCAACGTCTGGATCAACGAGCAAAAGCCCTGGGAACTGGCCAAGGATCCGGACAGGCAGGACGAATTGCAGGCGGTCGTCACGCAGGGAATCAACCTGTTCCGGGTGCTCATGACCTATATCGCCCCGGTTCTTCCCGAAATTTCCTCTAAGGCCGAGGCGTTTCTGCGCTCCGATCTGAACTGGAATGACGTGGACGAGCCCCTGCTGGGCGAATCGATTGCCGAATTCAAGCCGCTGGCGGGCCGAATATCGCTCAAGACGCTCAAGGCGCTGGTCGAAACCAATCGCGGACAGGCCGCCGCCGAAGTCGAGCATTCCGAGCCCATCGACATCGACGAGTTCCTGCGCACCGACCTGCGGGTGGCGAAGATCGTGAAGGCCGAGCGCGTGGCGGGCGCCAACCGGCTGCTGCGCCTGACGCTGGACGACGGCGGCAAGGGCCGCACCGTCTTCGCCGGAATCGCCGGCGCCTACGCCCCTTCGATCCTGGTGGGACGCAAGGTGGTGCTGGTGGCGAACCTGAAGCCGCGCAAGATGCGTTTCGGCGTGTCGGAAGGCATGGTGCTGGCGGCCGGCGAGGGAGACACGCGGGTGTTCCTGCTTTCTCCCGACGAAGGCGCCGAGCCGGGCATGCGCGTGCGGTAGGACCGCCATGCAGCCCTCGGTAGCGCGAATCGACGAAGCGCTATGCGTGGGCTGCGCACGCTGCCTTCCGGCCTGTCCGGTGGACGCCATTATCGGCAGCCGCAACTTCACCCACACGATCATTCATGATGAGTGCGTGGGATGCGGTTTGTGCCTGCCGCCCTGCCCCGTGGACTGCATTGCCATCGAGCCGCGCTTTCCCGGCGCGCCCGCCGAAGACGAGGATGAAGGCATGCGGCGCGACAGGCTGCGCAGACTGGGAAAGACGGCGCAACGGCGATTTCGCGCACGCAAGGCCCGGCTGGCCGCAATGGGCGATAGCGTCGAAGCGCGGGTTTCCGGCGCCCCGCCGGCTACCGCTTCCGCGCCCACCGACGACGAAATCGAAGACCTGATCCGAAGCCTGTCCTGACTCCCGGTCCTGCCGAAGTAAACCCGCCTCTAGGTCCGGGGAAGGACCTACGTGACGACAAGCGCTGCAATCAGCCCGCCACCTACGGCCAGGCTGGTCAGCAATACGGCGTTGATGCGACGCAAGACCGCGTTAGTGCCCTGCTCAATCCTGTTTTCAATTGCCAGTTGCATGGCCTGGATCTCGTTCCTGGGGATATACGTGTCTTCCAGCCTGAAGAATAGATCGGCGATCGCCTCAGCCGGCCCTTGCTCCAACCCGGCATCGCGCAGGGACTTCGCTGCCTGCAGAGAATGGAACGCCGCAGTATTCACAGATTCAGTATAGCGTGAAGGCCGTCACGGGCGTCCTGCATATTGCGCCTGTTCAGCCAATAATAGAGTTCAAGCGACAAAGTCCGCGTTATCCGGCCAATCGCCGGAAACTGCCTTTTTACGTCAGGAGGCGGCTTCGAGTTGCTCTTCGGTCGCGTAGTTGCTGATCTGCCAGGCGGAGATCATCGGCATGCTGCGGAACATCACCAGGACCAGGAAGAACCAGGAGGACAGCGCGGTAATCGCAATCAGCCATTCCCTGACATCGGCGAACGGCACATGCGCCGGGTCCAGTATCGGCATGACATTGAGATAGCGGTTGATCCAGAAACCCACGACGATAAACCCGGACAGCGCCAGCATGGCCGGCCAGGTGCGCTTGACCCAGGCGGCGATTCCGCACAGCAGGGGTATGAAGAACATGCCGCTGACCATGGCCCAGAAATAGGGCTGGTAGTGCCCGTACATCTGGAGCGAGACCACCCCGTACTCGTAATCGAGGTTGCCGAACCAGGACACGAAGAACTGGGCCCAGAACATGTAGAGCCACAACAGGCTGAAGGACGTGATCAGGATGCCCATCTGCTTGAGGCGGCCCGCGTCGAACGACTCCTTCAGGCCCTCGCAACGCCACAGCACCGCGCTCATCAGGAGAACCGCCGCCGCTCCGGCCAGGTTGATGCCCTGGATGTAGTAGAGCGGGTAAACGCTGCTGTGGTAGTGCGAGATCAGCGTCATCCCGAAGTCCCAGGCGATGAATGAGTTCGACATGACGTAGAAGAAGAGAATGAAGAAGGACGAGAAATACAGGCGCCGCTGCAGCGTAAACGTGTCTACCCGCCCGCGCCAGGACGCCAGCCACCGCCAGCAGGCGCGGCACACGGGGTTGCCGCCATCGGCCAGCTCGTCGCGGACATCCGGCAGCAGGCCCCAGAGGAAATACAGCACGGACAGGCCGTAGAAGGCCGCCAGCGCCACGAGGTTGCGCCACAGCAGCAGGTTTTCGTTCAGCCACGGACTCAGGTATCCGTGATCGCCTTCCTGCAGCCAGTAGAACAGGGACTCGCGCCCACAGGAGAAGATCAGGGCGAAGCCAATAAAGGCGAACGGCAGGAAAGCCAGCGTCATCACTTCGCCGAGGCGGTAGAAGACCCCCGAGAATTCCGCCTTGCACAGGCGCAT
The DNA here is from genome assembly GCA_964392625.1 of uncultured Gammaproteobacteria bacterium. Taxonomy (GTDB): domain Bacteria; phylum Pseudomonadota; class Gammaproteobacteria; order Steroidobacterales; family Foliamicaceae; genus Foliamicus. The sequence continues at coordinate 46,404 of CAYMQG010000106.1, forward strand.
TACCGCGGTAAAACAGATGCCCGCCTGGCTCAGGCCCAGCACGAACATCCACATGACCAGTGCGAATCCCCAGGGAAAATCGCCGTCGGCGCCTTCCATCCAGAGCAATGCGAAGGAAACGGCCGCAATGCCCGCGAGAAAACCGATCGTGGCCATGAACGCCTTCGCGCCCAGCGCACCGGTGCCGGCGTTGACGCTCATTCCGCCGCCGTCTCGCCGCCGGACTCGGCCTCGGCGGCGTCCGCCACCTTCGCGGCTTCCTCGAGCAGGCCGGTGCGCAGGTACTGCACGATGCGCCAGCGGTCTTCATGCGACATCGCAAAACGGTAGCTGGGCATGATCACGCCGCCGTGGGTGATCGTGTAGTAGAGCTGGCCGTCGGTCTGCTGCTGCACGTACGGCAAGGTGAGGTCCATGGGCTGCGGGTTGTACTTGAGCCCCACGCTGCCGTCGCCGGCGCCCGCGACGCCATGGCATACGCGGCAGTAAATGTCGTACATCTCGGCCGCGCGGCCGTCGTCCGGGTCTTCCGCGGCCAGCGGATTGCTCAGTTGCTCTCCGGCCCTCAGCCGCGCGCGCACCAGCTCCGCAAGATCGGCCGGCCCGTCCAGTTCGCCGCCGTCGGCGGGAACGGATTCCGCCGGCAGTTCCACCGTGGTCTCCTGGGTCTTGACGCTCGGCTGATCCTTCATGTCGTCGTTCCACGGCAACGCCTGCAGCCCGCCCGGCACGAACAGCGCGGCTGCGAGCAGGGCGAGAGCGACGCGGCTCATTCCGACTCCTCCCGCTCGATGGACTCGGCGCCGGCTGCTCGCAGAATCTCTTCGGCCTCGGGCGCGCCGGGCCCGGCAACCGAAATCACGAAGCGGTCCACGTTGCTGGAAGCGCGGTAGGTGCGGTCCCGCCACGCCGGCAAGCGCGCCACCACGAAGAAGCCCAGCAGCGTCATCAGCGTGCCCAGCAGGATCGTGCTCTCGTAGGTGATCAGCAGATACGGCGGCAGCGTAATCACGGGCCGGCCCGCGGTCGGCAGGATGAAGCGCGTGGCGGTCCACACGCACAGCGTAAATCCGCCGATGGCGCCAAGGATGCCCCCGAGCAGCGTGAACACCCGCACCAGGGACTTGCCCAGCCCCAGCGCCTCGTCGGCCCCGTGCAGCGGGATCGGCGAATACAGATCCACTCCGGCAACGCCCTTCTCGCGCAGCGCCCGGGCGGCGTCCAGCGCAGCGTCCTCGTGCGCGAAGGAGGCCAGCAGCGTCATCAGTGAGCCTCCCTCTTGCGCAGCGGATTGAGCGTCTCCTTGACCTCGTAGATGGAAACGGCCGGGAAGATCTTCACGAACAGCAGGAACAGCGTCGTGAAGATGGCAAACGAGCCGACTGTGATGGATATCTCGACCAGGCTCGGGAAGTAGGTCCCGAACACGTCGGGCAGGAACTTGCGCGGCAGCGAACTGGCGACGATCACGAAGCGCTCCGTCAGCATGCCGATATTGATCAGGATGGAGATCACCAGCATCACGTTCCAGTTGGTCCGGATGCGGCGCGAGAACAGCACCAGCGGAACCACCGCGCAGAACAGGATCATCTCCCAGTACAGCCACCAGAACGGGCCTTCCCAGATCCTGTAGAGGATGGCC
>CAYMQG010000107.1:0-4320 GCA_964392625.1 uncultured Gammaproteobacteria bacterium
TAGGTCCTGGTCGTTTTTGTTAAGCACCGATCCGCGCATGAGCGAGTGCGAGCGCCCGCCGTCGCGGTATTCCTTCAGCGAAAGGAACAGGTAGCGCTCGTGCTGCCCGCCGATCTTCGGATTGATCGGCGACGGACTGTATCCATCCTGCCCATGACAGGCGAAGCACTCCCTGGCCAGACGCTTGCCCCGCTCAACGTCCCCCTTCGCCCAGGCCGGGGTTCCGGTCAGAAGCCCCGATGTCGCAATGACGACAGTCAGGGTTGCGGCGAAATATCCGGGCATGCTTTCGGCCTCCCGCAACTACGGCTTCGCCTCGGCCGAAACAGCTTGCCGCCATTGGGCCATCAGGGCTTCGCCGCTTTCCGGCCCGGCTGCACAGCAAAGACCGAGATCGAGCAATGGTTTGAGCCACGGCTGCGCGCTGCGGGTCCAGATGTGGCTGGTAGGCATGATGTTCGACGTGTCGTCCAGGGTTCCGGCCTTGACGCTCAGTGTACGGCCCTTTCCCATTCTTATTCCCCCGCCCCAGTGGTAGAGGCGCGTTCCGCACTCGCTGCAGAACGCGCCGAACTTCTCACGCCCGGAACTCCCGCGCGCGCCGAATACCGAGGGCTTCTTCCCCATGAACTCAATTCCCTCCTCCGGGACCCACATCGAGATTCCGAACGCACTCGAAGACTGCTTCTGACAGTCCTGGCAGTGGCATGCATACAAGGCAACGGGCGCCTGCAAGAGACGGAAGCGTATCGCGCCGCACTGACAACCGCCTTCCAGTCCAGCATCTATCCCCATGATGAAATTCCTCCCGCCCGCGCAAGTGCGCTCAAATTTTCCCTGATTGCATCCAGGGCCCGCAATCGCTAAAATCCGCGCTCCTTGCGACGAGGAAAACAACGTGCCTAGCGTACGGGTAAAAGAGAACGAAGTCTTTGATGCGGCACTGCGCCGCTTCAAGCGCGCCTGCGAGAAGGCCGGCATCCTGGCCGACGTGCGCCGCCGCGAGTTCTACGAGAAGCCCACCCAGGTCCGCAAGCGCCAGAAGGCCGCCGCCGTCAAGCGCCAGGCCAAGCGCACCAGCCGCGAACAAAACCGCCGCCGCCGCCTCTACTAACCCCCTCCCCCACAACACGTAGTTCGAACGAAGCACGCGCGCCGACTAAAGCGCGGTGGATGGTGCAATATTCGGGTTTATGGCGGGGCCGATTCCGAGAGAGTTCATCGACGATCTCCTCGATCGCGCCGACATCACGCAAATCATCGGCGAACGCGTCAAGCTGAAGCGGGCCGGCCGCGAGTACAAGGGACTGTGCCCGTTTCACAACGAAAAGACCCCGTCGTTCACGGTCGTCCCTGCGAAGGGCTTCTTTCACTGCTTCGGATGCGGCGCCCACGGCAGCGCCCTGAGCTTCATGATGCAGCACGACCGGCTCGACTTCCCCGCCGCTGTCGAGGCGCTGGCCGACCGCTACGGCCTGGAAGTGCCCCGCCGCGGTCCGTCCCGGCCTTCCGGCAAGGGCCTTTACGAACTGCTGAACGCGGCGGCCCTGCACTTCATCGAACGGCTCAAGGGCAGTACCCCGGCCAAGGACTATCTCAAGGGCCGGGGGCTGACCGGTAAGGTCGCGCAAACCTTCGGGATCGGTTATGCGCCCGCGGGCAACGGCATCCTGGCGCGCTTCGGCCAGTCGGACGACGACCGCCGCGGGCTGATCGACGCGGGCCTGGCGCTCAAGGGGGAGTCGGGCGAGCCATACGACCGCTTCCGCGACCGCATCATGTTCCCCATCCGCGACCGCCGCGGCCGCGTGACCGGCTTCGGCGGACGGGCGATGGGCGACGTTCAGCCGAAATACATGAACAGCCCGGAGACGCCCGTGTTCCACAAGGGCCGTGAACTGTACGGACTGCATGAACTCGGCCGGCGCCAGGTGGCGCGTTGCGTGCTCGTGGAAGGTTACATGGACGTGATCGGGCTGGCCCAGCACGACGTGCCCGGCGCGATGGCCACGCTGGGCACGGCGGTCACCCCTCAGCAGCTCACGCGTCTGTTCCGGATTTCGCCCAGCGTCGTGTTCTGTTTCGACGGCGACCCGGCCGGGCGCAGGGCGGCCGAACGGGCGATGGAGCGGGCCCTGCCGGAGATGCGCGACGGCCGCCAGTTGAGTTTCGCCTTTCTGCCCGAGGGCGAGGACCCCGACAGCTATGTGCGCTCGGAGGGGGCGGAGTCCTTCAACAAGGTGCTGGATTCCGCCACGCCGATGTCCGAGTTCCTGATGCAGACGCTTTCGGCGCAGTGCGACCTTGCCTCCGCGGAAGGACGCGCGCGGATGGCCGAACTGGCGCGGCCGCTGCTCGGCTCCACGCCCATCGGCGTATACCGGGACCTGCTCGTGAACCGCCTGGCCGAAGAGGTGCAGGTTCCGCGCGAGCGCCTGGGCCAGCTTCTCGAGACGTCCCGACGCCGGCGCGCGGTTGCCCGCCAGCCGGCGCCCGGAACGATGCGAAACGACCCCTGGGGCAACCTGGCCCAGTCCCTGACCGGCCTGCTGCTGAATTTTCCGGAACTGGCGGCGGACCTCGACCCGCTGCCGGAACTTCAATACCTGAAGGAACCGCGCGTGGGCCTGCTCGCGGAACTTTTCGAGACGGCGCGCTCGACGCCCGGGATCAGCCCGGTGAAGCTTGTCGAGCGCTACCGCGAACGGCCCGAACATCGCCTCATGTCGCAACTTCTGGCAAGGGACACCGAACTCAACCCCGGGCAGGCCAGACGGGAGTTCGAGGAGGGCGTCGCCAGGATGCGCAGGGAGAATTCCGTCCGCGAAATGGCGGCCCGCACCCCTTCCTGAGGCCGGCGGCGGTCGAAACGCAACGGGAACCCGAAATGGCGCAGAAAATCTACCTGGCGGTCGTGGGCGGCATCTTCGTCGCTTCGGCCCTGTTTGCCTATATTGATCCACACACCCTGGGGGCGGCCATGGGCATCGCACCGGCGGACCCTTCGGGCGTGACCGAAATCCGCGCGACCTACGGCGGCCTGGTGGCGGGCATCGGGCTGCTGCTGATCTCGGGGGTCTGGTCGCGGCGCCTGGCGTTCGCCGGCTTGGTCTGCACGGTGTTCGGCGTCGGCGCCCTGATGCTGACCCGGCTGGCTGCCGAGGTCTTCTCCGGCGGGCCCGGAATCTCCGCAAACCAGGGCCTGGCGATCGTCTTCGAGCTCATCGTCGTGGCCTTCGGCGGTTTCTTCCTGACGAAGAATGAGCGATAATTGTTCGATTCACCCTCCCGGAGGCACGCGCCGCACATGACCGCCGGAACCACCACACAACGATCGCGCCAGAGAAACTGGCTGAAGAACCTCATTTCGCTGGGGCGGCAGCGCTCGTACATCACGCACACGGAACTGACCGACCAGCTCCCCGACGAGATCGTCGAGATGGAGCAGATCGAGGAGATCATCAACGTGCTCCGCGACATGGACATCAAGGTGTACGAGGAAGACGAAGTTCCCGATGCGGACACCCTGGCGCTTACCGAAGGCGAATCCACCGATGAAGGCGACGTGGACGAGGCCGAGGACGCCATCAGCGCTTTCGAGGTCGAACTGGGCCGAACCACCGATCCGGTGCGGCTTTATATGCGCGAGATGGGTTCGGTGGAATTGCTCACCCGGGAAGGCGAAATCAGCATCGCCCGGCGCATCGAGCAGAGCCGCAGCGAAATCAAGCGCCTGATGGCCTATTACCTGCCCTCCGTGCAGCACCTGCTGGACCGCTTCGAGGACTGCCGCGCCGGACAGATGAAGCTGAGCGACCTGGTGGCCGGAATCATCGATCCGGACGAGCCCGAAGACCTGCGTCCCGCCGCGGAGCGCGACCCGGCGGACAACGCCGCCCGCAAACAGCCGCCCGATCCCGTGGAGCTGGAGCGGCGCCTCCTGGCCCTCAAGGCCCAGTGCGCCCGCGTGCATCGCGCCCTGAAACGCGTGCGCGAAGAGGAACTCCAGGCCCAGCGGGGTCAAGCCGGCGAACATTTCGTGCTGTCCTGCCGCAATCTGAACCGCACCCAGCAGATCATGAGCCGCATGCTGCTGGAGCTCAAATTCACGCCGCGGGCTTTCGACGGCATGCTGGGTGCGCTGCATACCACGATGCGCGCACCGTCCGACGATCAGGACGCCCTTTATCCCTCGTCCGTCGCGGGCTGCGAGAAGCGGCTGCGCCGGATTTACGTCCGTATGGCGAAGGTCCCGACCAGCAACTTCAAGGAATACTTCGCCAACGAACCCAGCAGCGACGAATGGCTTGAGGAGCAGCT
>CAYMQG010000108.1:0-57066 GCA_964392625.1 uncultured Gammaproteobacteria bacterium
GTTGGGAGAGCGTCGCTCTTACACGGCGAAGGTCGGGGGTTCAAGCCCCTCAGCACCCATAGCGGAGTGGTAGTTCAGATGGTTAGAATACCGGGCTGTCAATCCGGTGGTCGCGGGTTCGAGTCCCGTCCACTCCGCCACAATTCTCGTCCCGAAGCGGCTTAGCGCGCTCCGATGCTCCAGGTAATCCGCGACCGGCTCAGCGGCTGGGTGGCCGGCATCATCTTCGGCGTGATCGGGCTGGCCCTGGTGCTCACTTTCGGCACGATGCGCGGCAATGTGGGAATGTCCAGCACCGCCGTGGCCAGCGTGGACGGCGTGGAAATCGGCCAGACCGAGTTCCTGCGCACGCTGGACGAAGAACAGATCAGGCTGCGCGAACAGTTCGGCGAAGCCCTTCCCGATGAATTCGAGCAGGAGTTGCGCGCGCTCGTGCTCGACGATCTGATCGACATGCGCATGATGCAGGCGCATGCCGAAGAACGTGGCTTTACGACCAGCGACGCGCGGCTGGCGGGCATGATTCAGAGTATTCCCGCATTCCTGGATCGCGGGGAATTCTCGGTCGATCTGTACCGCAGCGCCCTGGCCAATATCGGCGAGTCGCCGTCCTGGTTCGAGTATCAGCAGCGCGGGCTGATGACGCAGCAGCAGTTTTACCGGGGCATCGCCGAGAGCGCGTTCTTCACCCCGGTGGATTTTCGTTTCTACATCGAGCTGGTGCAGGAAAGCCGGGCGGTGCGCGGCCTGTTCGTTTCTCCCGAGGCTTTCCGCGCCGGTGCGGACGTGACCGACGAACAGGTAAGCGAGTATTACGCGCAGAACGCATCCGGCTTCTGGACGCGCGAGTACCTGGACCTGGAGTACATCGAACTCGATGCCGCGAACCTGCCGGGAATGCGGGAGATGACCGAGCAGGACGCACTGGAATGGTACGAACAGAATCGCGACCAGTTCATCAGCCCCATCCAGCGCCAATCCAGTCACATCCTGCTGGCGGCCAGCCCGGAAGGCGACAATGAGGTGCTGGCCAGGGCTAACGAAATCGTTGCGCGACTGGACGGCGGGGCGGACTTTGCCGCCCTGGCCGGGGAACTGTCCGAGGATCCGGGTTCCGCCTCGCTGGGCGGGGACCTGGGATGGAACGAGCGCGGCGTGTTCGTTCCGGAATTCGAGGAGGCGCTGTTCGGTCTGGAGGAAATCGGGCAATACACCGCGCCGGTGCAGACACAATTCGGCTATCACATCATTCGCCTGGACGGCGTGCGCGGAGGGGACATTGCGCCGTTCGAGGACGCGCGGGAGGACGTGCTGGCGGACCTTGGGGAGCGCCGCAACCGGACGCGCTTTTACGATCTGGCCGACCGGCTGGCCGACATGGCGCTGGAAAGCGATGAAGGGCTGGCATGGATCGCCGAGGAACTCGAGCTGCCGCTCAAGACCATCGGGGACTTTACCCGCGAGGGCGCGGGAGAGTTTGCCGGCAACCGGCGCGTGATCGACGCCGCCTACGGGGAGATCGTGCTGGACCGCGGCGAGAACTCGCGGATTCTCCAGCTTGGCCCCGAGCGGGCGATCGTGCTGCGCGCCGCCCGTCACCAGCCTTCCGAGCAGCAGCCGCTGGAGGAAGTGGCCGACCGCATACGGGAGATACTCGTCAGCGACGCGGCCGCGGAGGCCGCTGCGGCGCGGGGAGCGGAGTTGCTTGAAACGCGCCGGTCCGGCAACGACCTCCCGGAACTGGCCGGGGAAGAGGGCGTTGAGTTTTTCGATGAGCAGGAAATTCGCAGGGATTCAGCCGGCTTCCCGTCGGAACTGCTGAATGCGATATTTGCAGCTGCGCCCGGGCATTCGGCCGAGGGACTCAGACTGCTGGACGGCCGTTACGCGCTGTATGAGGTCTCGGACGTATTTCCGGGGCGTCCCGAGACGATTCCCCGGGACCAGCGTGACGAAGTCAAGTCCGACCTGGAAGATCGCGAGGGCTTGATGGAATTCGATGCCTATCGCGCCAGCGTGCGCGACAGGGCCAGCGTCTGGATAGCGCCTGAAACACTGGGAGACACGCCGTGAACCAATGGAATCCGTTGCGCTGGCCCTTGTACGCGCAGATCTTCGCCGGGATCGTGCTGGGCGTGATTGCCGGGCTGATCAGCGGCGACACCGCCGAATTGGCCGCCGGCGTAACGTTCGACTCCATATACGACTACATCGGCACGCTGTTTCTGAACGCGCTGAAGATGCTGATCGTGCCGCTGATTGCCACGTCGATCATTTCCGGCGTCGCCGGCCTGGGCGGACCCGGCACGCTGGGCCGGCTGGGCGGCAAGACGGTCCTCTATTACCTGGCCACATCCACCGTCGCCGTGCTGGTGGGGCTGACCGTCGTCAACCTGGTGCAGCCGGGCATCCTCAACGGGGTCGCCGTGGGCGGGCTGCTGGATTTCGAGACCAATTCGGAGCTGGTCGCCTCGCGGGTGGCGGGCGCCGAGGGCGGCGTCGCGGAAGTGTTTTTGCGGATGTTTCCGCCGAACATCGTCATGGCCGCCGCCGAGGGCCAGATGCTCGGCGTCATCGTTTTCTGCATCCTGTTCGGCTACTTCATTTCCCGCCTTGTGAGGGAGAGGCGCGAGCAGGTCACGAGCTTCGTGCAGGCCTGCTTCGAGGCGATGATGGGGGTCACCCGGTTCGTCATGCGGTTTGCCCCCATCGGGGTCTTCGGACTCGTCGCCTCGGTGGTCGCGGACGTCGGGCTCGGCGCGGCAAGGCCGCTGGTGGTCTTCTCGATCACGGTGCTTGCGGCCCTGGCGATTCATTTCCTCGTGGTGATGCCGCTGATATTGCTGTTCGTGGCGCGCGTCAACCCGCTGCGTCAGTACCGGGCGATGGCGCCGGCGCTGCTGACCGCGTTTTCAACCGCTTCGTCCTCCGCGACGCTCCCGATCACGATGCGTTGCGTGGAGGACAATGCGAAAGTTTCCAGCCGCACGACGGGTTTCGTCCTGCCGCTTGGCGCGACCGTCAACATGGACGGCACGGCGCTGTACGAGTGCGTTGCCGTGATGTTCATCGCCCAGGCCTACGGTCTGGAAATCGGCTTCGGCGTGCAATTCACGATCGTCTTCGCGGCGCTGCTCACGTCGATCGGCGTGGCCGGCGTTCCGGCGGCTTCATTCGTCGCGATCGCGGTGATCCTGGGGGCGGTGGGCCTGCCGGTGGAGGCGATCGGCGTGCTGTTCGTGTTTGACCGGATTCTGGATATGTCGCGCACCGCGGTGAACGTGTTCGGCGACAGTTGCGGCGCGGTGACGATCGCCAGGCTGGAGGGCGAAAGCGGCGTGCTGGGCGAGGAGAGCCGGCGGCGCCGCCGCGATGAAGAGTGAGTGACTCGCGGCAGCCGGGCCTGCGCCTGGTGCGCGAGCGGCGCACGGTCGCCCTGTTCAAGCCCGAGCCGCCGCCGCGCGAACTGCTGCTGGCGGCGGTGGATGCGGCGCGCTGGGCCCCCAACCATCATCTGACCGAGCCCTGGCGGTTTTTCTTTCTGGGCGACGCTGCCGTGGCCGCCATGGTCGAGATCGCCGGCGAGCTGACCCTTGCGAAGCGCGGCGCCGGGGCGGCGAAGAAGAGGCGCCAGCTTATGGAGGCGGTGCCGCACTGGATGGCGGTGACCTGCCGGCGCACGGAGGACCCGTTTCGCGAGCGCGAGGACTACGGCGCGTGCTGCTGCGCGATACAGAATTTCATGCTGTGCCTGTGGGAGGGCGTCGTCGCCTGCAAGTGGAGCACGGGGGCGGTCACGCGGGACGAGCGCTTCTACAAACTGCTCGGTGTCAGCCCGGACGACGAAATGGTCGTGGGCCTGTTCTCGATCGGCTACCCGCGGATCATTCCCGAGCAGAAGCGCCGGCCAGTGGGCGAGATCCTGACCGAACTGGACTGACCGTCAGTCGGGGAAGGACAGGCCGACCGCGCCCATGCCGGCGTCCACCTGAAGCACCACGCCGGTAACCCCGGACGCCATCTCCGAGCAAAGGAAAACGGCGGCATTGCCCACTTCGTCAAGGGTTACGTTGCGCCGTAGCGGCGCCGCGCCCTCGTAGTGATGCAGCATCTTGCGGAAGTTCGGAATGCCGGCGGCCGACAGCGTCTTGACCGGTCCCGGCGAAAGTGCGTTGACGCGTATGCCCTTCTTGCCCAGGTCCATCGCCAGGGCGCGCGTCACCGCTTCCAGGCTGGCCTTGGCGGGGCCCATCACGTTGTAGTTCTGCACGGCCCGGGTCGAACCCGAATAGGAAAGAGTCAGGAGCGCCCCGCCGTCGGCCATCAGCGGCGCGGCCGCGCGCGCCAGCGCGGCGAAGCTGTATGCGGAAATGTCATGGGCGATCCGGAAGCCGTCCCGTGACACGCTGTCGGCGAAGTCGCCCTTCAGGTTGTCGCCGGGCGCAAAGGCGATCGAATGGACCAGGATATCGAGCCCGGACCAGAATTCCTGCATCTGCGCGAAGGCGTCCGCGATCGATTCGTCGCTGCTGACGTCCATCCCGAGGCAGAAAGGCGCATCGACTTCGGATGCGAAGGACTCGGCGCGCTCGAGCATCCTTCCCGGGAGCGCGCTCAGGGCGACTTCCGCGCCCTCGCGGCGAAAACTGCGGGCGATGCCCCAGGCGATCGAGCGCTTGCTCGCGATGCCGGCCACCAGCGCCCGCTTTCCCTCAAGAATCGGCATGGCGCGATTCTACAGGCATTGCCCGCAAGGAGACGGTCGGCGATTCCGCCCGAAAGGTACAATCCGTCCCCGTGCAGCAGGTGGAGATTTACACCGACGGAGCCTGCTCCGGGAACCCCGGTCCCGGCGGCTGGGCGGCGCTCCTGCGCTCGGGCGAACACGAACGCGAGTTGAGCGGCGCGGAGCCGGCCACCACCAACAACCGTATGGAGCTGACCGCCGCGTTGCGCGCGCTGGAGGCCCTGAAACGCCCCTGCCGAGTGGTCCTGTATACGGACTCGACATATGTGCAGAAGGGCATGAAGGGTTGGCTGGACAAATGGAAACGCAACGGCTGGAAGACCGCGAACAAGAAGCCGGTACGCAACGAGGACCTGTGGCGCGACCTCGACAAGATCTGCGCCCGCCACTCGATCGAATGGCGCTGGGTTCGCGGACACGCCGGAAATCCGGGCAACGAGCGCGTGGACCAGCTGGCGCGCGAGGCGATCGATTCACTGAATGGCGAGCGCGGGACGTAAGCCCGTGCGCCACGTTGCCGTCGACGTCGAAACCACCGGGCTGGACCCGAATTCGGGCGACCGCGTCATTTCCATCGGCTGCGTGGAGCTGGTCGAGCGGCAGTTCACCGGACGCGACTTCCATCGGCTGGTCGATCCGCAGCGGTCGATCCCGGCCGAGTCCGCCCGGGTGCACGGCATAAGCGACGATCAGGTGGCGGGGCAGCCGAAGTTTGCGGACCTGGCCGAGGAGTTCCTCGATTTCGTGCGCGGCGCCCACCTGCTGGGACACAACATCGAATTCGACCTGGGATTTCTGGAAGCGGAATTGCAGAAGGCCCGGAGAAAGGAAAGGCTGGGGGATATCTGCGACTCGACCTGCACGCTGAAGATGGCGCGGGCGCGCTACCCGACGCAGCGCAACAACCTCGACGCGCTGAGCCTGCGCCTCGGCGTCGCGTCGAGCGAGCGGGGCTACCACGACGCCCTGGAGGATGCCCGGCTGACGGCGTCCGTCTGGCTCCGCATGACCATGGGGCAGGGCGAACTGAGCATGAGCGAGGACGCGGGCGGCGTCGCGAAGCAGGCCATAGACCGGGAGGGCCTGAACCTTCCCCTCTTCGAGCCGAGCGTCGAAGACCTGGAGGCGCACGAGAAAATGTTGCGCAATATCGACGCCAAATCCGAACAGGGCGCCGCCTGGCTGAAGGAATTCGAGAAAACCTGATTTACGTCAATTAGAATCCGGCTTTTTGCCGGACTGGAGAAATTCGTGGGGCAATCCATTCGATCCGCTTTTGCGCAAAACTTTCTGGGTGACTCGCCCCGCTGGTACAAGCAGACGATCATCGCGTTTCTGATCGTCAACCCGCTGCTCTGGTTCCTTCTTCCGGGCGGCGAATTCATTGCCGGATGGGTGCTGGTGCTGGAGTTCATCTTCACCCTGGCGATGGCGCTGCGCTGCTACCCTCTGCAGCCCGGCGGACTGCTCGCGATACAGGCGGTCCTGATGGGCATGACCTCGCCGGAAACGCTGTACACCAAGACGCTGGACAACTTCCCGGTCATCCTGCTGATGATCTTCATGGTGGCGGGCATCTTCTTCCTGAAGGAGATGCTGCTCTACGTCTTCACCCGCATTCTGCTCGGGGTGCGCTCCCGGCTGCTGCTCTCGCTGCTCTTTTGCGCAACGGCCGCTGTGCTGTCCGCCTACCTTGATGCGCTGACGGTGACCGCGGTAATCATCTCGGTGGCGATCGGCTTTTACCGTATCTACCATTCCGTTGCGTCCGGCCTCCAGGAGGGCGAGGTTGCCGAACGGTTGACGGACGACTCCCGGGTCCCGGACGAGAGGATGGCGGAACTGCGCCGGTTCCGGGCCTTTCTGCGGGGCCTGATGATGCACGCCGCCGTAGGCACGGCGCTGGGCGGTGTCACGACATTGGTCGGGGAGCCGCAAAACCTTCTGCTGGCCAAGGAGGCGGGCCGCGCTTTCGGCGAGGCCGGCTGGAATTTCGGCCAGTTCTTCCTGAACATGGCGCCGGTGACCATGCCCGTGCTGGTCGTGGGCCTGCTCACCTGCGCAATGCTGGAACTGATCGGCAAGTTCGGCTACGGCGTCAAGCTCAGCCCCGCCGTGCGCGAGGTCCTCGAGCGCTACGACCGCGAGGCGTCCGAACGTCGCACTCCAAGGCAGAACGCCGCGCTGGTGGCCCAGGGCGGTGCGGCCGTCATTCTGATCGTCGCCTTGAGCCTGCATCAGCTTCACCACACCGAAGTGGGCCTGATCGGCCTGATGATCATCGTGCTCGCCACGGCGTTTTCCGGAGTCACGGAAGAGCACCGTCTCGGCAAGGCCTTTCAGGAGGCGCTGCCCTTTACCGCGCTGCTGGTGGTGTTCTTCGGCATCGTCGCGGTCATTTACGACCAGAAACTCTTCAAGCCGGTAACCGACCTGATTTTCACGCGGGACGGGACCGAGCAGCTGGCGATCATGTACCTGGCCAACGGGATCCTGTCTCTGATCAGCGACAACGTGTTCGTGGCCACGGTCTATATCGCCGAAGTCAAGCAGGCGCTGTTCGACGGGCTGATAGACCGCGCGCAGTTCGAACTGCTGGTGGTAGCCATCAATACCGGCACCAACATTCCCAGCGTGGGCACGCCGAACGGCCAGGCGGCCTTCCTGTTCCTGCTGACCACCGCGCTGGCGCCGGCCATCCGCCTGAGCTACCTGCGGATGGTGCTGATGGCGCTGCCGTATACGATCACGATGACCGCTACGGGTCTGCTCGCCATCATCTACCTCTTGTAAGCGGGGTTGCCGCACATCTCCCGGCGTTCCGCTTCCTTGCCCGAATGGGACGTGCTGGCGAAGCACGCGGTCGCGGCGCGTGAATGGCGGCTGGATGAACTGCTGGAGGCGCCGGGCCGGTTCGGGGATTTTTCCCTGCGCTGCGATGGTCCCCGTGGCGCGGCGCTGCTTCTTGATTTCAGCCGGCAGAGGCTGAACGGCGAGACGCCTGGACTTCTCCGGGCGTTCGCCGAGGCGCGTGGGCTGGTCGCCGCCCGGGCGGCGCTGTTCGCGGGCGAAGTCGTAAATCCAAGCGAAAACCGCGCCGCGCTGCATGCGGAAGCCCGTTCGGCGAACCCGGCCGACGCGCTCCTGGCGGATCAGCGCGAGCGAGTGGGCGCCTTCACCCGGCGGTTCCGGGCCGGCGAGGTGATGGGAGCGGGGGGCAGGCCGCTTGCGCGAGTCGTCAATATCGGCATCGGGGGCTCGGACCTGGGCGTGCGGCTTCTGTGCTCGGCGTTGGGGGACGATCGGTCGCGTCCGGTGGACTTCGTTGCGGAGATGGATGGCGTGGAGCTTGAGCGGGCGCTGTCAGGGAGCGACGCGGCGGAGACGCTGTTCGTCGTGTGTTCCAAGAGCTTTTCCACTCCGGAGACTCTCGCCAACGCGTATTCGGCGCGCCACTGGCTGACGGCGGCGCTCGGCGAAGACGCCCCGGCGCGGCATTTCGCCGGCGTCTCCTCCAACGCTGAAGCCATGGCCGCCTGGGGAATTGCGCCGGACCTGGCTTTTCTGATGCCGGAGACGGTAGGCGGGCGCTATTGCCTCTGGTCGGCAGCCGGCTTGAGCGCCTGGCTGTCGCTGGGGCCCGCCTGCATGAACGCGTTTCTCGGCGGCGGCCGTTGGCTGGACCGGCATTTCAGCGAGGCGCCCCTCGAAGCCAACATGCCGGTGGTAATGGGTCTTCTGGCGTTCTGGAACCAGTCCCTGCTGGAGTGCTCAACGCAACTTCTGCTCCCCTACGACACGCGCCTGAAAGGGCTGCCGGCGTACCTGCAGCAACTGGAAATGGAGAGCCTCGGCAAGAGCGTCGACGCACGTGGCCGTCCGCTCCAGGGCAGGGGCGTGGCCGCCTTGCTGGGGGTGACCGGCTCCAGCGCGCAACACTCCATCATGCAATGGGCGCAGCAGGGCGTGCGCGCGCCCAGCGCCGACTTCATCGCCGTGCGGGATGGCGGCGGGGCCTATCCCCGGATGCACTCGGAAGCGCTGCGCCAGCTGCTGGCGCAAGCCGAGGCCCTGGCGCGCGGCCTGCCGCAAAGCGCGATCGCCTCCGATCCGCTGGCGACCCACAAGGCTTTGCCCGGCGGGCGTTCCTCGAACATATTGCTGCTCGAAAGGCTCGATCCCCGGCATCTCGGCGCTTTGATCGCGCTGTACGAGCACAAGGTCTTCGTGCACGCAACGCTTCTGGGCGTCAATCCGTTCGACCAGTGGGGTGTGGAACATGCCAAGCGCCTGGCCGCCGATCCTGCTGCGCAGCCGCCGTTGGCGAAATTGCTCGGTGACTGAGGCCGGACGGGTGCAATCCGGAAGTAGCGCGACCTGCCTAAAATAGCAGGGCTATGAAGATTACAGTTCACGGCTGCGGCTACGTTGGCCTGGTGACCGGGGCCTGTTTCGCGGAAACCGGCGTGAGCGTTGTCTGCCTGGACATCGACAGCGGCACCGTCGATCGTCTGCAAAGGGGCGATCTGCATATTCACGAACCAGGCCTGGAGGACCTTGTCCAAAGGAACCTGGAAGCCGGCCGCCTGCGGTTCAGCACCGACATTCCGGCCGGCGTGGCGCATGGCGATGCGCAGTTCATTGCGGTGAGCACGCCGTCCGGAGGGAACGGAGAGGCCGACCTGCGCCAGGTATTTGTCGTGGCCGATTCGATAGCCGGGCAGATGACCGGTTATTGCACGGTGGTGTGCAAGTCCACCGTGCCCGTAGGTACCAGCGCGAAGGTCCAGGCGCGCATCGAGGAGAAACTGAAGGAACGGGGTGTCGATTTCGCCTTCGACGTGGTCTCCAACCCGGAATTCCTCAAGGCCGGCGGGGCGGTATCGGATTTCATGCACCCGGAACGGATCATCCTGGGCACGCATAGCGAGCGGGCAATCGAGTACCTGGGCCGTCTGTACGCTCCGTTTCATCGCAAGCGCGACCGGCTGATGATCATGTCGCCGGCGTCGGCTGAACTGACCAAGTACGCCGCCAACGCCATGCTGGCGACGCGGATCAGCTTCATGAACGAGCTGGCCGGACTGGCCGAACGCGTGGGCGCCGACATCGAGCAGGTGCGCGCCGGCGTGGGCGCGGACAAGCGCATCGGCTACAACTACCTCTACGCGGGCAGCGGCTATGGCGGTTCCTGCCTGCCCAAGGACACGGCCGCCCTGGCGCAAACCGCGCGCGAACACGGCTACCGTACGGAAATCGTCGAGGCGGTAGCAAGCGTAAACGAGCGCCAGAAGACGCTGCTGGGGCAGAAGATCCAGGCGCATTTCGGCGACACGCTTGCCGGGCGCCTCATCGCGCTGTGGGGCCTGTCGTTCAAGCCGGGCACCGACGACATGCGCGAGGCGCCCAGTCTGGCGCTGATCGAATTCCTGCTTGCGCAAGGCGCGCGAGTGCGCGCTTATGACCCGATGGCGATCGAGCGGTGCAAGTTGCTGCTCGGCGAACGCGAGGGGCTGGAGTATGCCGCCGGCGCCGGCGAAGCGGCAAACGGAGCGGACGCTCTGGCGATCGTGACCGAGTGGCCGCAGTTCCGTTCGCCGGACTTCGCCAGACTGCGCGAAAGACTCAGGCAGCCGATCATTTTTGACGGGCGCAACCTGTATTCGCCGGACCTGATGAGGGACAGGGGCTTTCGCTATTTCGGCATCGGCCGCGGTGAAAGTCTGGCCCGGGACAACGGCTCCGGCGTGCATCCGGTAGGCGAGGAAGTGTTCCGTCCCTGGGGCAGTTTCGAAGGGCTGGGACAGGGCGAGGGCTACCAGGTCAAACGGCTGCGGGTCCTGCCGGGCGAGACGCTGTCGCTGCAGCGCCATCGCCGCCGGGAGGAGCACTGGGTGGTGGTCGGCGGTGCGCCGGTGGCCGAACGTGACGGCGAGAGCCACTCCCTGAAGGTCGGCGACCACATTCTGATACCGCTGGGCGCCGTGCATCGGATCCACAATCCGGGCGAAGAGCCCGCGGAACTGGTGGAAGTGCAACTGGGCGACTACCTGGGCGAGGACGACATCGAGCGCTTCGAAGACGTCTACGGCCGCGCGTAGCAGGGAATGACGCTCAAGCCGCCGTTCAAGGCCTACGACGTCCGGGGCCGGGTCCCGGGCGAGTTCGACGCCGATCTGGCCTGCCGCATCGGCGCCGCGCTGGTTCGATTTACCGGCGCGAAGGAAGTAGTTCTCGGCCGCGACGCCCGCCTGACCAGCGCCGAAATCGCCGACGCCGTGGCCGAGGGCGCGACCCTGGCGGGCGCCGACGTCGCCGATCTCGGCCTGTGCGGCACCGAGCAGGTGTATTTCGCGACCGGACGGTTCGGCTGCGGCGCAGGCGTCATGGTGACCGCCAGTCACAACCCCGCCGACTACAAC
This sequence comes from uncultured Gammaproteobacteria bacterium, assembly GCA_964392625.1. Lineage (GTDB taxonomy): Bacteria > Pseudomonadota > Gammaproteobacteria > Steroidobacterales > Foliamicaceae > Foliamicus. Next base: position 11,170 of record CAYMQG010000108.1, read on the forward strand.
GGCCTGAAGCTCGTCCGCGAAAATGCGCGGCCGATCAGCGCCGACACCGGGCTGGCGGAGATTGCCCGCCTGGCGGAGTCGCCGTTGCCGCGTGGCGCAAGAGGCCGGAGGCGCCGCGCGAAAGTGCGTGGCTCCTGGCGACGGCGCGTCCTTGGTTTCGTGGAAGACCTGCCGATGGACCCGCTGAAGGTCGTCGTCAACTCCGGAAACGGCGCCGCCGGGCCCAGCGTGAAGAAGCTGTCGAAGCACTTGCCGCTGGAGATCGTTCATTTGCTTGCCGAACCGGACGGGAACTTCCCGAACGGCGTGCCCAATCCGCTGCTCGACAGCACCCGCGCTGCTACGTCCGAAGCCGTGCTCGAAAGCAAAGCCGACTTCGGGGTGGCGTTCGACGGCGACTTCGACCGTTGCGCCTTCTTCGACGAGCGCGGCGAGTTCGTCGATCCCTACTACACGGTGGGCATGTTCGCCTCCGCGCTGTTGCCCGCGCAGCCGGCCGCCGACCGGCGGGTGGTCCACGACCCGACGCTGGTCTGGGATACGGAAGAACAGGTGCGCGCAGCCGGAGGCCGGCCGATCCGAAATCGGGCGGGGCACTCCTACATCAAGCAGCGGATGCGCGAAGAGGACGCCGTATACGGGGGCGAAAGCAGCGCCCACCACTATTTCCGCGAGTTCCTCTACTGCGATTCCGGCATGATCCCCTGGGTCCTGATGGCCGGCATCCTTTCCGCGCAGGGCGGGGGGCTGGCCGAACGCACCGCCGAGCGCCGCCGGCGCTATCCGACCAGCGGCGAAATCAACCTGCCGGTCGGCGAGGACCCCGCGCCGCTGTTGCAGCGCCTGGCGGAGAACTACTCGGCACAGGGCGCCCTGGTGGACCGCATCGACGGCCTTTCCGTCGACTTCCCCGACTGGCGTTTCAATCTGCGCCCCTCGAACACCGAACCGCTGCTGCGCCTGAACCTCGAAACGCGCGCCGACCCCGAACTTCTCGCAGGCAAGACGGCCGAACTCCGGCACGCAGCATCGCAGTCGGACTGACGGGAGCGGAAAGGTGGTGGGCGATGCTGGGATTGAACCAGCGACCTCTGCCGTGTGAAGGCAGCGCTCTCCCCCTGAGCTAATCGCCCGTGGCCGGGTATTATTGACCGCCGCCTGCACGGCCGCAAGTCGCGCCGAGTCCCGGCCTCGAGATCGCATGTCCGTTCGTACCCGCTTTGCCCCCAGTCCTACCGGTGTGCTGCACCTCGGCGGTCTTCGCACGGCACTGTATAACTGGCTGTACTCGCGTCGTCATGGGGGCCAGTTCCTGCTCAGGATCGAGGATACCGACCGCCGGCGCTCGTCCCCGGAGCACGTCAGGACAATTGTTGCCGCCCTGCGGCGCTTCGGGCTGGACCCGGACGGCGAGCCGCTGCTGCAGTCGTCGCGGGTGGAGCGGCACCGCGAGGTGGCGCATGAGTTGATGGAGCGGGGTTCCGCTTACCGTTGCTACTGCACGCCGGACGAGCTTGCGGCCATGCGCGGGGAGCAGCGCGCGCGGGGCGAGGATCCGCGTTACGACGGCCGCTGCCGGGAGCGCACCGCGCCACGCGCCGGGATCGACCCGGTTGTCCGCTTTCGCCGCCCCGATACGGAGGATGTCATTGTCAAGGACTGGCTGCATGGGGACGTGCGCTATCTCAACTCGCAGCTCGACGACCTTGTGCTGCTGCGGGCCGACGGTTCGCCCACCTACCACCTGAGCTGCGTGGCGGATGACCAGGACATGGGCGTACGGCAGGTGATTCGCGGCGACGACCATCTGAACAATACGCCCCGGCAATTGCAGCTCATACAGGCGCTCGGCTGGACCGCGCCGGAATACTGCCATTTGCCGTTGCTGCTGGCGCCGGACGGCAAGAAGCTGTCCAAGCGCGACGAAGCCACCGACGCGCTGCAATACCTGCGCGCCGGTTACCTGCCCGAAGCGGTGCTGAACTACCTGGCCCGGCTCGGATGGTCGCACGGCGACCAGGAAGTCTTCACGATCGAGGAATTGATTGCCTGTTTCGGCAGGGAAGGGCTGGGCGCGTCGGCTTCGCGACTGGACGCAGGCAAGCTGAACTGGATCAATCAGCAGCACATGAAGACGGCGGCGGTGGATGTGCTGTGCGAAGGACTCCAGGCGCAGCTCGAGAGCATCGGCCTGGACCCCGCCGATGGCCCGCCACTGGAGACCGTTGTGGAAGCATGGCGCGAGCGCGCCGAAACGCTGGCCGGGCTGGCCGAAGCGGCCCGATGGGCGTTCAGTCCCGAGATCGAATTGGTCGAAAAGGCGGCCAGGAAGGCTCTGCGCCCGGTGGTGCGCGAGCCGCTGGCGGCGGTGCGCACGGCGCTGGCGGCGCTGGCGGAATGGACCGCCGGGGACATCCATGCCTGCATCGCCGAAACGGCCGAATCGCTGGGCATCGGTTTCGGGAAGCTGGGGCAGCCTCTGCGGGTTGCCGTGACCGGCGACGCGGTTTCGCCGCCGATCGACACCACGCTTCATCTCGCCGGGCGCGGCAGGACCCTTGAGCGGCTGGACAAGGGACTGGCCTACGTCGACGCCCGCATCGCCGCCGCCGAGTCGGCCGGTTCGGGCTGAGGGGGCCGCGAGGTCACGATGCTCGATTGCCTGGAACGGGCTACGGGCCCGGACCCGTTCTGCTCCGTAATCTGGCTGCACGGCCTGGGCGCCGACGCCGGCGATTTCTGGCCGATCGTTCCGGAGCTAGGCCTCCCGCCTTCACCCGCCTGGCGGTTCGTGTTTCCGAACGCGCCGGTCCGGCCCGTCACCATCAACGGCGGCATGCCCATGCGGGCCTGGTTCGACTTTCTTTCGCGCGACAGCATCAGCCCCATGGACAACGACGGCATTGCGGAGAGTTGCCGCGCGCTCGAGGAACTGATCGGGAGGGAGGAGCAGCGCGGCATGGCCCGCGACCGGGTCGTGCTGGCCGGCTTCTCCCAGGGCGGGGCGATCGCCCTGCGCACCGCCCTGCTGTCGGACAGGCCCGTGGCCGCCGTGCTGGCACTGTCCACGTTCCTGCCGCCGCTGGGGCCGCAGGAGCCGGGCGCTGCGGCAACGGGTCTTCCCTGCTTTGCGGCTCATGGCAGCTATGACGAAGTGCTCCCTCTCCGCCTCGGCCTTGACACGCGGCAAAAGCTCGAAGCCGCGGGCTGCCATGTAGAGTGGCGCCAGTACGAAATGGGTCACCAGGTGTGCGGACAGGAATTGGCGGACGTCTCGGCGTTCCTGCGGAAAGTTTCCGGCGCGGCTCCAGCATAGGGCAGGCTCCCTTGTCGGGGCATGCATCGGGTTGGCGCGGCCTGCCGCTAGCGGCTACAATTCCGCCTCTTGTGTAGGGGCCATAGCTCAGCCGGGAGAGCGCTTGCATGGCATGCAAGAGGTCGGCGGTTCGATCCCGCCTGGCTCCACCAGAATTCTTCAGTCCCCATCGTCTAGTGGTTAGGACACCGGCCTTTCACGCCGGCAACAGGGGTTCGAATCCCCTTGGGGACGCCACTTTACATACGGTATAGATGACTTGGTGATGGTTTCCGAGCTGCTGGATGCATCCGAACCGGCCCCGTACGAGGTGCACAGGCCCGGCGCGACGGCGCCCCAACTGGTAGTTTGCGATCACGCAGCCCGGCGAATCCCGCGGGCCCTCGATCATCTCGGGCTTTCGAAGGAACATCGCTCAAGCCACATCGCCCAGGATCTCGGGGCGGGCGAGCTGGCGCTGGCATTGAGCGAACGCCTGAACGCCACCGCCGTGCTCTGCAACTACTCGCGCCTGGTCGTGGACTGCAACCGGGCGCTTACCGACGCGTCCGCCTTTCTCGACCTTAGCGACGGGGTCGAAGTGCCCGGTAACCGGGGGTTGAGCGAAGAAGACAAGGAACTTCGGGCTGCAGCCATTTACCGGCCTTATCGTGGCGCAATCGACCGGGAACTGGATCGGCTTTGCTCGATCGTGGAAGCGCCCGTGCTGATCGCGATACACAGCTTTACGCGGTTCCTTGACGGCGAGGACCGTCGCTGGGACTGCGGCGTGCTGTGGGACGAGGACGCGCGGATCGCGGGCCCGCTGCTCGACGGCCTGCGGGACGACGGGACGCTGCTGGTGGGCGACAATCAGCCCTATTCCGGGCGGCACCCCGAGGACTTCACCGTGGACCATCATGCCGAGGGCCGCCACTTTCCGTACGCGGCGATGGAGGTCCGTCAGGACCTGCTGGACACTCCCGCGAAGGTGGGGCGCATGGCGGACCGGATCCACGCGGTGCTTCGGCCCATCCTTGCCGATCCCGGCCTGTATACGCTGCGCAGCTAGCCTCGGCCCCATACCCTCATGAACGGTTGCGGCCTTGCCGCGCTGCCGGTGGCGTCCCGCCCGAATCCGCGTTATGATTTCTCCCCACAATAATGAGGACGGGCAGCGGCCGCGCGGTGCAAGCGCTCGTCCAGGGAGGCTTAGGGAATGCTGATTCTTACCCGCCGGTCCGGAGAGGCCGTAATCGTTGGCGATAACGTGCGCATTGCGGTGCTGGACATAAGGGGCAACCAGGTCCGGCTGGGAGTGGAGGCGCCGCGCGAAGTGACAGTGCATCGCGAAGAGGTCTACCAGCGGATTGTCGAAGAGCAGGGCGGTGTGGCCGGAGAGGAAGAGGAATCCTAGTGCGGGTCGCCGCATCGGCGGAGAGGTGGCTGAGTGGACGAAAGCGCTCCCCTGCTAAGGGAGTAAGGGTTAGAAGCCCTTCGTGGGTTCGAATCCCACCCTCTCCGCCAAAATAACAGGCACAGTAACTTGGATTTTCCGGTTTGTCGCTGACCGAAATCTTCATGGTCGCCGGCTTCCTGCTGGCCGCGTACGCGGTAGTCGCCAACGACTCGATTCAGACGCTGGGCACTTTCCTGTCGTCGAACGCTCACCGGCCATGGTGGGCGCTGTGGATTTTCGCCTCCGGAATCCTGTGCGCGGTTCTCGCTTACGGCTGGTTCGCCCACGACGGAGACGTGTCCTATGGCCGGTTGACGAATTTCCCGGTTCCGGAAGATGGGATCGGCTGGATCCACGTCATCCCGCCGCTGGCGCTGCTGCTCCTGACACGGGTGGGAGTACCGGTAAGCACCACCTTCCTGGTGCTGACGGTGTTCACGATCAGCAACCTGCAGGCCATGCTGACCAAATCCCTGCTCGGCTACCTGGTTGCGTTCGTCGTGGCCATCGTCGTGTTCCGGCTGGTGTTCAAGCGCGCGACGGAGTATTTCCACCGCACACGCGGGGAGGCGATTCCGCGCTACTGGGTGGTGCTGCAATGGTCGTCCACCGCCTTTTTGTGGAGCCAGTGGCTGATCCAGGACCTGGCGAATATCTTCGTCTACCTGCCCCGGCAACTCTCCTTCTCATGGCTGGCTTTCGGCGTGCTGGCGCTGATCGCCATGCAGGGCTACATCTTCTACACCTTCGGCGGCGTGATACAGAAGATCGTTCTCTCCAAGACCGACACGACCGACATACGCGCGGCCACCATCATCGATTTCATCTACGGCCTTGTGCTGCTCGTCTTCAAGGAGGTCAGCAACATACCCATGAGCACGACCTGGGTGTTCCTCGGACTGCTGGCCGGCCGTGAGTTCGCGCTTTCAATGTATCTCGCCGATACCGGCTTCAAGCGCACCCTGCGGAACGTGTCGATGGATGCGCTGAAGGCGCTCTCTGGTCTGATCGTCAGCGTCATCCTTGCGCTGGGGCTGCCGTATCTCAATCGCCTGCTGTTCGGGGGCTAGCGCCGCCCGGTGTTCTCTCGGATTTCGACTCGATCCACTCATAGATCACGGGCAGCAGGACCAGGGTCAGGAAGGTCGAGGTCACGAGGCCGCCCACGACCACCGTGGCCAGTGGGCGCTGGGTTTCCGCGCCGACGCCCGATGACAGCAACATGGGCACCAGACCCAGTATGGCCACGCTCGCCGTCATCAAGACGGGTCGCAGCCGCATGGCGGTTCCCCGGCGCACGGCGTTCGCGACGCTCATGCCTTTATCGCGCAATTCGTTGATAAAACTGACCAGGACAATGCCGTTCAGCATCGCCACGCCGAACACGGCGATGAACCCGATGGCCGACGGCACCGACACGTACTGACCGGTAACGAACAGGGCGATCAGGCCGCCAATGGTGGCGAACGGAACGTTCGCGATGATCAGGGTCGCGTACTTGACCGAGTTGAAGGCCGTGTAGAGCAGGACGAAGATGAAGAAAATCGTCAGCGGCACGATGATCGACAATCGCGCCAGTGCGCGTTGCTGGTTCTCGAATGCGCCGCCCCACTCGATCCAGTAACCGGGCGGAAGGTCGATCCGGTCCTCGATTGCGTCATTTGCGTCGCGCACGAAGCCGTCGATATCGCGACCGCGCACGTCCATCTGAATGACGGCGTATCGCTGCAGCTGTTCACGTCGAATGAAGGAATAACCTTCGGCCACGCTGACATCGGCCACGGCGGAAAGCGGCACGATCGCACCGCCGCCGGTTCTCAGCGGGATGCGCTCAATTGACTGCACCGAGGCCTTGGACGCGTCGTCGAGCCGGGCGGTGATGTCGAAGCGCCGCACGCCGTCGATCAGCGTGGAAACGGGCTCGTTGCCAATACCGGTGCGCACGACCACCAGGACGTCGTCGGCGTTCAGTCCGAATCGCGCAAGCTGGTCGCGTTTGACCCGGATGCGAATCTGCGGTTTGCCGACGTTGGCTTCGAGCGACAGGTCGGCGACGCCTTCAACCGTGGCTATCACGTCCTTGACTTCCTCGCTCAGCCGATCCAGTTCCGACAGTTCCTCCCCGTAGATCTTCGCCGCGAGGGTTGCGCGCACGCCCGATATCAGTTCCTCGACGCGCATCTGGATCGGCTGCGTAAAGGCCACCACCGCCGTGGGAACAACGCGTTCAAGTTCTTCGCGCATCGTCTCGGCGAGTTCCCTGATGTCGCGGTCGCCCGGCCACTGGTCTTCCGGCTTGAGTTGCGTGTAGATTTCCATGTAGTTCACGTCCGCCGTTTCGCCCTTTTCCGCGCGCCCGATCATCGCCACCGTGGTCTTGACTTCCGGAAACTTCGAGAGTGCATCCTCGATGTCTATCGAGACCTTGATCGATTGATCCAGCGATGCCGAAGGGATCGAGGTGACGCGCCACATGATCGAGCCCTCCTGAAGCTGCGGCATGAATTCCTTGCCCAGCAGCGGAAACAGCGCCAGACTTGCGGCGAGCAACCCGAGCGCCCCGGCCACGACAAGCTTCTTCCGGTCGAGCGACCACTCGAGCAGCGGCAGGTAGCGGGCCTTGATCGTGCGCACCAGCCAGGTGTCGCGCTCCTCCTTCGGTTTGAGAATCAACGCGGCCAGTATCGGAATCAGCGTGAGCGTCAGAACCAGCGATCCGGCCATCGCGAAACTGATGTTGAAGGCCATGGGCTTGAACAGCTTGCCTTCGAGGCCTTCCAGCGCGAACAGCGGCAGGAAGACGACAATGATGATGAGGATCGCAAAGGAAACCGGGTTGGCGACCTCGCGTGCCGCTTCCATCACCGCGGCGCTCCGATCGACGGGCCTGCCGGACTCCCTCCGCTCCGCCATGATGCGGAACGAGTTCTCGACCATCACCACGGCGCCGTCGATCATCATGCCGATGCCTACGGCGAGACCCGCCAGCGACATGAGATTGGCGGACAGGCCCGCTTCGCCCATGAAGATGAATGCAATGAGCATCGCAAGCGGCAGGGCGGTGATCACGACCACGGCCGAGCGCAACTCGCCGAGGAACAGGAACAGCACGATCGCGACCAGGATCGAGCCTTCGATCAGGGCCGCTACCGCCGTGCCGACGGCCTCCTCCACCAGGTCGGTGCGCTCGTACACGGGCTGCAGCGTGACCCCTTCCGGCAGGGACTGATCGACGATCTCGACCTTTTCCTTTACCGCCTCGACGACGTCCTTGGCATTCTCGCCCATGCGGGAGAGCGCCATGCCGAGCACGACCTCCTTGCCGTCGCGGGTGACCGCGCCGAAACGCAGGGCGCCGCCCTGCCTGACGTCGGCGATGTCGCGCAGGTAAACCGGTATGCCGTCCTCGACCTTGACCACCATGCCGCCGATGTCCTGCTCGTTTTCTACCAGCCCCAGGCCGCGCACCAGGTACTGTTCGGCGCCGAGGTTCACGTAGCCGCCGCCCACCTGCCGATTGTTTTCCTCGATGACTTCCATGACTTCGGTGAAGGTCAGGTCGTACTCGATGAGGCTGAAGGGATCGATCACGACCTGGAACTGGCGTTCCTGGCCGCCCCAGGAAATCACGTCATCGACGCCCGGCGCGGTGCGCAGGATCAGGCGCACGCTCCAGTCGTGCAGGGTGCGCAGATCCATGTCGGTGACAGCCGCATTGAGCCGCTCGTCGGCGCGTTCCAGCGTGTACCAGAACACCTGGCCCAATCCCGACGTATTCGGCCCCATCTCGGGCGTGCCGTAGCCTTCCGGGATGCGGTCGCCGACTTCCTGCAGCCGTTCCATCACGAGGCGGCGCGCAAAATATATGTCCATGCCGTCATCGAAGTAGACGGCGACGTACGACAGGCCGAAGAGGCTGACCGAACGTATCTCCTTGACATTGGGCAGCCCGGCCAGGCCGGACTCGATCGGAAAGGTCAGCAACTGTTCGACATCCTCGGCCGCGAGTCCCGGCGATTCGGTGTAGATGTTGACCTGCGCCGGAGTGACGTCGGGAAAGGCGTCTATCGGTACCGTCACCACGGCCCGCCAGCCCAGGAACGCGACCACGCCGAAGACGATGAGTACCAGGAACTTGTAACGCAGCGAGGCTTCGACAAGCTTTTCCAACATGCGAATACCCTGGCGTTAACGGGTGCTAGTGCGCGTGGCCCTCGCCGAGCGAGGACTTGAGCAGCAGCGACTTGAGATGGAACACGCCGCCTACGGCCACTTCGTCACCTGCCGAAAGCCCCCCGCGGACCACGGTCCAGTCGCCCACGGTGGGTCCCGCGTCGATTGCCTCGGCGTGAAACTCCGTGCCGTTTTCGAACCTGAAGACCGCGGGCGCCCCGTCAATCAGGGTCACGGCCGTGCTCGGAACGGCAAGTACCGGCGTGCTTGTGTTGATTTCAATCTCCACCTCGACGAACTGGCCGGGATGCAGCCGATCGTCGGCGTTTTCCACTTCGATGCGAAAGCCCAGCGTGCGCGTGGCCTCGTCGAGAATGTGCTGGCGCTGAATGATCGTACCTTCAAGCCAGACGATGCGATCGGGACTGACGCGCGCCCTGGCGTCGTCATCGAATTCCGACAATGCGCTCGGCACCGCCTGCGCTTCCACCCAGACCACCGACTCGTCGCTGATGCTGATCAGCACGCGGCCCGGCTCGATCAGTTCGCCCACGATGAAATCGTCCCGCAACACCGTGCCGGCCTGCGGAGCCACCAGGTCGAACACGCCGGTGGCGAGGCTCGCGTCGTCGGATTGCATCAGCGCCACGGCCTGCGATTCGGTCATGCCGTAGGCCACCACCTTGCCCAACGCCTGTTGCCGGGCGACCTGCGCTTCGGTGTAGCGCCGGGCGGACACCGTGTCCGGGCCGAGCGACCTGACGCGCTGCCATTCGCGATCGGCGACGATAAGAGCGCCCTGCGCTTCGGCCATCTCGACGCTCGAGAGTGTCAGCAGCCGCCGGCCGGCTTCGACGTGATCGCCCAGACGCACGTGCCGGGCAACCACCTGCGCCGTAATGCGGGTCGTGACCCGCGCCGAGCGGTAGGCGTTACTGACGACCTCGCCGGGCACGCGAAGGGATTCGCTCAGCGCCCGCCGGGCAACGGCTTCGACCGTGATGCCCGCGGATGCACGCTCGTCGCGGGTCATGCTGATGGCGCCGCCCGGTTCTTCCCCGCCGTGCTCGTCGTGGTCCTCGTCCTGAGCGTAGCAAGGGGCGAGGACCGTCAGGCACAAACACAGCGCCCCGAATCTCAGGCGATTCATCGGGCGCCTCCCTCGCCGAACCAGGCATCCATCTGCCCGGACGCCCACAACCACTCGAACCAGGCGCGCCACAGGGCGTGGCGCAACTCGAGCGCGCTGTCCTGCACGTCGAGCGTGGCCTTCAGTTGCGCCAGGTAATCGGCGGCGCTGAGATCACCGGCTTGCCAAAGCCGTTGCAGTTGCTCCATCTGGCCTGTGAGGCTCGTTTGTCCGGTCGAAGACCATTCGTCCCAGGCGCCGCGCGACAGCTCGTATCGCTCGGCGGCGCCGATCAGCCGCGCGCGTGCGCGTTGCAGTACATCGTCGGCAAGCTCTTGCGCCTGGCTGCGCTCGGCCAGCGCCGCCGCCACTTCGTGGTTAAAGCGATTGCGGACATGGAACGGGATGGTGAGGCTGAGCCCGATCAGGGTCTCGCCGTCTTCCTCGCCTCCCGCAAGACTCAGCGTGGCGTCGGGCCGGCGCTCGCGCCGCCTGAGTTCGACCAGCGCATCGGCGGATTCGACCTGACGCCGGGCGGCAAGGACTTCGGGCAATGCGAGTAGCAGTGATCGGGTGTCGGCTTCCGACGGTATGCTCGGCAATGACGCGGGCAGCGCCGGCCATTCAGCGGCGGGCGATTGGGGCGTCAGACTTCTCATGGCCTGGCGCGCTTCCGACAGCGCGGCCGCGGCGGTGGCCTTCTGGATGCGCGCGTCAGTACCGGTCAGCCGGGCGAGATCGAAATCCACCCTGCTCAGATCGCCGGCGTCGAAGCGCCGCTGTGCCAGCGCCGCAAAGTCGTCCATGAGCTGACTGCGGGACTCGGCCAGCTCGTTGCGCTCGATGCCGGTTTGATGCAGCGCCAGGCCGTTGAGCAGTTCCACGGTGACGTCCCATCGTGCGGCGAGATACTCTGCTTCCGCCACCAATCTGTCCGATTCGGCGACTGCCGTACGCGCCACGCGCTTTCCGCCCCAGTCAAGCGTCTGACTGATGCCGAGCGCGCGCACTTCGGCGGCGGCGTTCTCGGCCTCCAGACTGAGTTCCGGATTGTAGAGCGGGCGTGACGCCGCGTCGCGATACGCACTGCTCGCATCAAGGGCGGCACGCGCGGCCTGTACGCGGGGGTTGGCCTCGACCACCGCCTGTACGAACCGGGCCAGCGCGGGGTCCGCCGGGGCGAACCCCGGCGTATCGTCCTGGGCCGCTTGCGCGACCCAGGGAACCAACAGCAGGACGCCTGACCATGAGGCGAGCCGGCGGCATCGTGTTTGCATATATCACCCCCGGGTACAGTCTAAGAGATCAGCATGTCTGCGAGATCCCCAGGACCAGGAAATTCCGCGCTTAGGATAGACTAAACCGCGACGAGCGAGGCTGCGTGAAGTCCAGGCCAGAAATCAAACTGACCCGCCGGTCTTTTGTCGCGGCCGGAGGTTCGCTCGCGCTTGCCGTTTACCTGCCGCAGGCGCGTTCCGGCGACGAGGAGGTGTTTCGGCCCAGCGTCTGGATCGGGATTGATCCTTCCGGCGACGTTTCGTTTGTCTGCGACCGCACGGACATGGGGCAGGGCAGCCCCTGGGCTCTGGCCCGAATCGTGGCCGAAGAACTGGAGGTGTCCTGGGACCGCGTATCCGTTGCGCCCATGCCCGACAACCCCGCCGGCTGGCCGCGAGCCATGGGAACCGGCGGCAGCACGGCGGTAAGCGGTTCCTTCGACCTGCTTCGCAAGGCGGCGGCCTCGGCCCGCGAGATGCTGCGGCTTGCCGCCGCGGTGGAGTGGGGCATCAGTCCGTCCGAATGCGTCTGCCGTGACGGCGTTGTGACCAATCGCGCCACGGGCGCCCGGCTGGATTACGGGGCGCTGACCGCCGCCGCCGCGCAACTGGACCCGCCGCAGGACCCTCCTCTCAAGGACGTGTCCGAATACCGTCTGGTCGGCCGGTCGTTCCCGCGGCCGGATGTCCCCCCGAAGACGCTGGGCACCCAGCGCTATGCGAGCGACGTGCGCCTGCCCAGGCAGATGACAGCGCTGATCGATCGGTCGCCCTGGCCCGGCTCGGTGGAGCGGCGCGCCGTCTACGATGCGTCGGCCGCCCTGAACCTCCCGGGCGTGGCGGACGTCTTTGAGATCCCGGGTGACGAGCACAGGCCGCCCGGTGTGGTCGTGCTGGCGGGCGATTTCTGGCAGGCCTACAAGGCGCGGGAGGCGCTGGGCGTGAGGTGGGTTTTGCCGGAAGGCGGTTCCACGGCGGACACGACCGATCCTCAGGCCGATTTTCGCCGCCGGCTGGTCACGGCCCTGTATGAATCGGCGCCCGTGGCGCGCAGCGAGGGCAATGTGCGGGAAGTACTGCAAAGCCCCGACGTGCGCCGGGTCACGGCGCAGTACGAGGCTCCGTTTCTTCATCACGCCACCATGGAGCCGATGAATTGCACTGCGGACGTGCGCGTGAATCGCTGCGAGGTGTGGGCGCCTACCCAGGCCCAGACCCGGGCCCAGCAGGTCGCGGCGAAGCTTACCGGCCTTCCGGTCGAAGCCGTGCGCATCTACACGCCCGCGCTGGGCGGAGGCTTCGGACGCAGACTGGAGAACGATTACGTTGCCGAAGCCGTGCTTGCTTCCCAATATGCCGGTCGCCCCGTAAAGGTGATCTGGACCCGCGAGGACGATATGCGGCATGGCTATTTCCGCCCCGCGGCGATCAGCCTGCTGCACGGGGCGCTGGATGCCGATGGCGAGTTGACGGGCTGGCGGCAGCGCGTCGCCTCCCCTTCCTTGCTTCGGCAGCTGCGGGGGATGGATATCGAAGTGGATACCGCTGCCCTGCACGGCGTCGCGGACTTGCCATACCAGGTGCCGAACCTCGAGGTCAGCCATGGCGAGGCGAGGTCGCCGGTCAACGTCGGCTTCTGGCGGTCCGTGGGCCATTCATTCAACTGTTTTTTCGTCGAGACCTTTGTCGACGAACTTGCCAACGCCGCCGGTCGCGACCCATACGCTTTTCGGCTGTCCCTGCTGCCCGAGCAGTCGCGCATGTCGGCTGTGCTCGCCCTGGCGGCGAAGGAGGGCGGCTGGGGCAGACCGTCCGGACCGCAGAGCGGCCTCGGCATTGCCTGCTCGGCAAGTTTCGGCTCCTACGTGGCGCAGGTGGCCCGTGTATCGGTGGTGCGCGGCGAACTGCGCATCGAGCGCATCGACTGCGCGGTGGATTGCGGACTGGCGGTGGATCCGGCCTCGCTGGAAGCGCAGGTCAGCGGAGGAATTCTCTACGGCCTGACCGCCGCCCTGCACGGCAGGATCCGACTTGACCGGGACGGCCCGGTGGAACGGAATTTCGACAGCTACAGGATGCTGCTCATGAGCGGCACGCCCGAAATCCGGGTGCATGTCGTCAACAGTGGCGCCCCGATAGGGGGCATTGGCGAGGTCGGCGTGCCGCCGGCCGCACCGGCCGTGGGCAATGCGATTTTCGCGGCGCTGGGCAAGCGCCTGCGCACGCTGCCGTTCGAGGTTCCGGCGGCCCAATAAGATTGACACGATACTTGACCGCCCGGGTGGAGGAACAGTTCTGATGAAATCATGTTTTCGTTTTGCGGCCATTGCGGTCGCCGTGGGGTCGCTGCTTGGGGGATGCCAGGCGGGCGACGGGTCCGACCAGGCGAGCGTTCCGATAAGGTTTGTCGAGCAGGCCGGGGAGCGGGGGATTGCCGACATCGGGCTGGACGGGGCCGGCGTGGGATTCAACGACTACGACGGCGACGGCGATCCCGACATCTACATCACCAACAACGACAGCGGGACGTTCGGCCACGAATTCCGCAATCGGCTTTGGGAGAACGACGGAAACGGCTATTTCACCGACGTGGCGGAAGCCCGCGGCGCAACCAATGAAGGGGGCCTGGGGCGCGGCATCACTTTCGGTGACTACGATCTCGACGGCGACGACGACCTGGTAGTGGCGAACATGCAATCGGGCGCCCGGGGCGGCTACGATCCGCCGGTAACCTTGTACCGCAATCGGCTGGCCGAGACCGGCGTGCCGGACTTTGAGGACGTCACGGCCGACAGCTGGCTGATTCGCGAAGGCGTGTACGAGGACGAGTCCAACGGAGGAATCACCGCCACGTCCGGAGGCGTCGGCTTCGGCGACTATGACGGCGATGGCTGGCTGGACCTGCTGTGGCGTTCCGCCGACTATGACGTCGACCAGGCGCTGTTTCGCAATGACCGCGGCGGCGAGTTCGAGGACGTGACCGAGGCCGCCGGCGTGTTGCTGCTCAAGGACATGAAGGAAGCCAACAGCCAGGGGTCGCCCGGCTGGTTCGATTTTGATTTCGACGGAGACTTCGACCTTCTTTCGCCGCAGGAAGGGGGACCCAACGCGCTCTATCTGAACCAGGGTGACGGCAAGTTTGCGAACATCACACGCTCGAGGCAGCCGCCTGCCGGCTGGGCGTTCCTGAATCCCGGCAACGCGAACGGCGTCTGCCTGGGCGACGTGGACAACGACGGCGACATCGACGCCTATCTGCCCAACGCCGACCAGGCCAACCGCCTGATTCGCAACGACTACGCCGAGACAGGCGCGGTCGGCTTTACGGACATCACTCTGGCGTCAGGCGCAGGGGATCCGGGCGGCGCTCGGGGCTGCACGATGGGCGATTACGACAACGACGGCTGGCTGGACATCTATGTGAGCAACGGCGGACTGTCCAACGTGCTGATCAACGACATCATTGAGGACCTGCCGTACTTCGTTCAGTTCTACATCGCCTTCGAGTCCGGCAACAATGCGTTGCTGCGCAACAACGGTGATGGAACCTTTTCGGATGTGACCGCCGGGTCCGGCGCCGAGGGCTTCAGCATCGGCGCCGGCGTGGCCAGCGGCGACGTGAACGGCGACGGTTTCACCGACATCGTCGGCACCGCCCGGACCTTCTACAACCGCGGCGAGATGCTGTCGGACCCGCAGCGCAATTTCCTGTGGCTGAACCAGGGCAACGGCAACCACTGGATCAAGGTGCGCCTGGAAGGCCAGCGGCTCAACGCCCGGATACGGGTGGTTTCCGGCGACCTGGTTCAATGGCGCGAAATCTTCTCGTCTACCGGCTACAACTCCGTGGACGAACCCGCGCCGGTCTTCGGCCTGGGAAGCCGCGAGGGGGTTGATCGCGTTGACGTTTGCTGGGCGGACGGCCGTTCGCAGACGGTCCTGGATCCGCCCGTGGATCAGGAACTGCTTGTGTCGGCGGCCGCCTCGGAACCGCCCGGCGCCAGCAGCCAGACCAGCGAGGCCCAGACGAGCAGTACCGCCTGCGCGCCGGCCATGAGCAGGAACGGCGCCCAGGGTGTGGACGCGCTGAACAGTGCGCCTCCAATGCCTGCCGCCAGGATGATTCCAATGGAACCGAACACGCTCAGCAAGCCGATCACCGCGCCCCGCTCGCGCGGCGGCGCCTCCTGACCGACCAGCGCCATGCTGCTCATGATGGCGCCGGCCATCGCCGCGCCCAGCAAGGCGAACAGAGGCAGCATGCGCAGGTCGAGCGGCGATCCCACGAAGTAAAGCGAACCGTAGGCGACGACCGAAAGCGCGAGCGACACGACCGCCCCCGCAACCCGGTTGATCCGGTCGAGTATGGATCCGAAGATGAACGACCAGGCCACCGCGGCGACCTGCATGACCGCAAAGGGGAGAAACACCTGGTACTGCGCGACCGCGGCTTCTCCGCCCGCCGCCTTGACGGCCATCGTGGCCCAGAGCGATACGAACAGTCCGGCCACGACCATGTCGCCCCGCGACGTCATCGCGGTGGCGTAGGCCAGCAGGATGCGCGGGTTCCTCGCCTGGCGGAATCCCGCCGCGACGAGTTCGGCCCACCGCGGACGCTTGCGTGTGTACTCCGGCACTCCGCCCTTGAGGCCGAAGCGGAAAACAAGAACGGAAATGAAGCACACCAGGGCCGCCGCGCCATAGGCGTAGCGGCCGGCGGCTACGGGATCCAGGCCGGCGTCCTGAAGCCACTTGGGCAAGGCCGAAACCAGCCGCGTTGCGAAGACAATGCCCAGGGCGTTGAAGGCCGAACTGAATCCGACCACGCGTCCGCGCGAGGATTCCACGGGATAGTCATTCTGGATCGTGGCGGTCATGGATGCAGCCGCCGCCACGCCCACGCCGAAGACGATCCGGAAGTACATCAGGTGACTGACCTCCGTGGCCCAGGGATACATGGCGTAGCTGAGTCCGATCAGCCCGATGCCCAGCATGATGACCGGGCGCCGGCCGATGCGGTCGGCCAGCATGCCGAAGGGCCAGATCAGTAGCAGGGCGATGATCTCGGTCATCCCCGTCAGTTGCCCGGTAATGGCCCCGGCAACGCTCTGGTCGGTGATTCCGAGATGCTCGGCGAGGATGTAGGGCTGGGAAAAATTCATGTTCGTCATCATCCCGATGCAGATCAGGGATGCGTACATGTAGGTCCAGAAATGCCAGACCCGCACTCCCGTCGCGAGTTGGATCTGTCCGATGCGCGCGCCGGCGCTGCGGTCAATGTCGATCATCGAATGGTCCCGTCGGTGCCGCCGCCATCATATACGCGGCATTCGGGACAGCCGCGGAATTGCGAAACTGGTGCAGAATTGCGCGCAGCGGCGGCGAAAGAATTACCTGAATGCTGGGCGTAGACGACAGGCTGGTGACGCCGGCCACGATGAAATGGGTAAGGGTGGGCCTGATTGCGGGCATCGCTTCCATGCCCATGACCATTCTGCTCTACTACGTGCTGGGCCTGGCGGTCGACGCGGCCTGGCAGGGCGGCAACCTGGTGCGCCAATGGTTCTGGGTGCTGGCCGGTCTGGTGATTGCGAAAGCGGTGCTGGCCTGGGTGTTCCGGACCGGACAGTTCAGGGCGTCCAGCGAAGCCAAGCTGAACGTGCGCGACCGCATACACAACAAGGTCGTCGAACTCGGCCCCGGCCTGCTCGGCAAGCGGCGAACCGGAGAGATCGCCAATATCGCGACCGAGGGCGTCGAGTACCTGGACTATTACTTCAGCGTCTACTTCGTGCAGATATGGGTCGCCATCGCCATTCCCGTCATGCTCTGCGCCGCGATCTTCTGGATCGACTGGGTGGTGGGCCTGTGGATGCTGGCCGGCGTGCCGCTGACGCCCCTGTTCGTGGGGTCGTCGGCGCGCGGATTCCGGCGCATCAGTGCGCAGAACGAGGACGTGAAGAACCGCAACAGTTCCCAGTACCTGGATTCCATCCAGGGCATGACCACGCTCAAGATGTTCAATCAGGAGAAGGCGCGCGGCAGGGAGATGGAGGCCGGAAACGAAGTGCAGCGCCGCACGACGATGAAACTGCTGGCCGTGGCCCAGTCGCAGTTCATCTTCCTGGAACTCGGCTTCGCCCTGTTCTCGACGGCGGTGGCGATGGCGGTGGCCTTGTACCGGTACTCGGGCGGTCATGTCAGTCCGGGCGAAGTGGTCGCGGTGGTGCTCATCAGCCTGGAGTTCAGCCGCACGCTGCTGCTGATCGGCGAGTTCTTCTTCGCGGGAGCGCTGGGTCGCGAGGTGGCGCGCAAGGTGCGGGAGTTCCTGGACGAGAAGGCCCCGGTGCGTTTCTCGGCGGAAGAGGCATCGAAGGAGTTGCGCGGCACCCAAGTGAGCATTCGGATCAGGAATGTTTCGTATACCTATCCCGGAGCGGATGCACCCGCGGTGCGGAACTTCTCGATGGACCTCAACCCGGGGGAAACCGTGGCGCTGGTCGGTCGCAGCGGTTCCGGCAAGACGACGGTGACAAACCTGCTGCTGCGAACGCTGGACCCGGATTCAGGAGAGATCCGGTTTGGCGGAGTCCCGGAACGCGAGTTGTCTCTCGAGCAGATACGCAGGCAGATTGCCCTGGTTCCCCAGGACCCGTTCCTGTTTTACGGAACCATTGCGGAGAACCTTCGGGTCGCTCGGGAAGAAGCGTCGGACGATGAGCTTTTCGAGGCGCTCCGGGGCGCCGAACTGGTCGATTTCGTACAGGCCTGCCCGGACGGTCTGGACACGATGGTCGGCGACCAGGGCATGGCCCTGAGCGCGGGACAGGCCCAGCGTCTGGCGATCGCCCGCGCCATTCTCAAGGATGCGCCTGTCGTCCTTCTCGACGAACCGACGTCGCAGATCGACGTGGAAACGGAAACCGCGCTGCATCAGGCCCTGCAGCGTCTTACCGCCGGCAAGACGGTCCTGCTGATCGCCCACCGCCTGAGTACGATCGAACAGGCCGACCGTATCGTCGTGATGGTGGACGGGGCGGTGTCCGAGAAAGGCACGCGCGACGAGTTGCTGGCTCACGGCGGCATTTACGCCGGCATGATCCGGACCAAGAAAGAGCTGGAAAGCCTCGCGGCGGCGCCGGCATGACGTCAGCAGCGAGCAATTCCCGGATCATCCGCCGGCTATTGGGCCACATGAAGCCCTTCAGCTGGATCATGTGCATTTCGCTGGTCGCCCGCGTCGTCAAGACCGTTGCGCAGGCCGCCGTGCTCGGAATCGCGGCCGCCGGCGTAGGCATCTACGTGGCAGCCCACCAACCCGGCGCCGTTAACTGGGACGTGATCTTCACGCAGGTCAAGTGGATTGCGATTGCGGGAACGACCGTCGGCGTCGCGTCGTATATCGAGCAGTACACGGGCCACTACGTGGCTTTCCGGATCCTGGCGGCGTTCCGCAATATCTTCTACTACGCGATGCTTCCGCTGGCGCCCGCCCGCACGGCCAGACTTCAGTCCGGCGACGCGGTCAGCCGGGTCATGTCGGACTGCGAACGGGTCGAGCCCTTCTACGCCCACACCATCGCCCCGGCGGTCGCGGCAATCTGCGCTCCCGCCGTAATTCTGGCGTGGTGTTACAGCGTGGATCCCTCCTTTCTTGCGGTACTGGCCCCGTTCTACCTGGCCACGACCTTCGTGCTGCCCTGGCTGGTGGCGAAGCTGGGCGGCGATGGGGTGGCTTACCGCGAGCAGCTTGGGCAGGTCAACGCCTACGTGGCCGACAGCATTCAGGGCGTTCGCGATACGGTCGCGTTCGGTTACGAGAAACGCCGCGGCGAACAGCTCTGGCGAATCGGCGCAACGATGCAGGAAGGGCAGGACAAGCTCTACGGGGCCGATGCGACCCAGCGCGCCCTGGGAGAAATCTTCGTTACCGTGGGCATTCTCGCCGCCGCCTGGTGGGGCATCGAGCTGGCTCTGGACGGGCGGATATCGGCCCTCGTGGATCTGCCCGCAATAATCGCCGTATCGGTGATCGGCTTTTATACGTCGATCGGCCTCGCGAACAACTACACCGACTTCCGCGTTTCGATCATTGCGGCGCGACGCCTGTTCTCGATGATGGATCAACCGCCTGCCGTGCGCGAATCGGCCGGCGCGGAGGCCGGCGGCTCAAGAACCGCCTCGCTGCATTTCCGCAACGTGTCCTTCGAATACGATTCGGACGACTCCGAGTGGAGCCGCGGCGCCAGGGTGCTGGATAATTTCTCGCTCGATATCGACGCCGGCCGGCACGTGGCCCTGGTCGGCCCCAGCGGCACGGGCAAGACGACGCTCATCAATCTGCTCCTGCGTCATTGGGACGCCGAAAGCGGCGAGATCGCCGTCGGCAACCGGCCGGTCGCCGATTTCTCGCTGGAAGCCCTGCAGAAGCAGTTCGCCGTGGTGTCGCAACGCAGCTACATCTTCAACGAGTCCGTAGGCGAGAACATCCTGTTCGGCCGCCCCGGGGCATCGCGCGCGGAGGTGGAGGCGGCGGCGAAGGACGCGGGCTTGAGCGGGTGGATCGCCTCATTGCCGGATGGTTACGAATCGCCGTGCGGCGAGCGCGGCAGCAAGCTGTCGGGCGGTCAGCGGCAGCGCATCGCCATCGCCCGGGCCATCCTCAAGGATGCTCCGATCGTGCTCCTGGACGAGCCCACCTCAAGCCTGGATGTGGAGACGGAAAAAGGCGTGATGGAAGCCCAGCGGCGCCTGTGCAGGAACAAGACCACGCTGACGATCGCGCACCGTCTGTCGACGGTGATCGACAGCGACGAAATCCTCGTCATGATCAGGGGGAAAATCGCGGAACGCGGCACCCATCAGGAACTGATGGCCGCCGGCGGCTGGTATGCGCAGATGTTCACCCTGCAACTGGACGAAGTGGACGCCGCGCTGGTCGCCTGACGGCGACGCGCCTTGTCTGCGGCCGGATCAGTGTCTGCTCATGGCGGTTGCGGCCCCCGGCTTCCAGTCGCCCGGCGCCACTACCCAGACAACGAGGGCAACTACGAGCACCACGGCCTGCGCGCCGGCTATCAGCAGGAACGGCGCCCAGGGCGTTGCCGCGCTGAACAGTTCGCCGCCGTAGGTGGCGGCAAGGATGATACCGGCCGAACCGAACAAGCTCAGCAGGCCTATGACGGCGCCGCGCTTGGCCGGCGGCGCTTCCTGCCCTACCAGCGCCGCGCTGCTCATCATGCCGCTGGCCATGGACGCGCCCAGCAGTGCAAAGAGCGGCAGCATGCGCAGGTCCAGGGGCGTTTCCACGAAATACATCGATCCATAGGCGACGATCGACATCGACATCGACAGGACCACCCCCGCGACCCGGCTGACGCGGTCCAGTATCCAGCCGAACACGAACGACCAGCCCACGGCGAAAATCTGGACCACGGCAAACGGCAGCCATACCTGGTATTGGGCCACGGCAACGTCGCCCCCGGCGGCCCGCACCGCCGTGCTGGCCCACAGCGACAGGAACAGGCCGGCCACCACCAGGGCGCCGCGCGCCGGTATCGTGTACAGGTAGGCCAGCAGGATGCGCGGGTTCCTCATCTGCTCGATGCCCGAGCGGATCAGGGACCACCAGCGGGGCCGCTGCCGTACCTCTTCCGGCACGCCTCCCTTCAGGCCGAAGCGGAATACCAGCAGCGACACGAAACACATCACGGCGGCCGCGCCATAAGCGTAGCGGCCCGCGGCCACCGGCTCCATGCCGGCGTCCTGCAGCCACTTGGGAAGCGCCGACACCAGGCGGGTTGCCAATACGATGCCGAGCGCGTTGAAGGCCGAACTGAACCCGATCACCCGGCCGCGCGAGGACTCGGTGGGATAGTCGTTCTGGATCGTGGCCGTCATGGCCGCCGCGGCGGCCACACCGATGCCGAAGATCACCCGCATCGCCATGAGTTGGGGGACATCCGTGGCCCAGGGGTACACGGCGTAGGCGAGTCCGATGGTGCCGATGCCCAGCATGATGACCGGGCGGCGCCCAATGCGGTCGGCCAGAATGCCGAAGGGCCAGATCAGCAGCAGGCTCATGATTTCCGTAATCAGCGTGAGCTGGCCGGTGATCCTGCCGGCTTCGCCCGGATTGGCGATTCCCAGGTGCTCTATGAGAATGTACGGCTGGGAGAAGTTCATGTTCGAAATCATCCCGATGCAGATCAGGGACGCGTACATGTAGGTCCAGAAGTGCGTTATCCGCACCCCCGTCGCCAGTTCGATGTTTCCTATGCGACCGCTCATGCCATCTCCTCCCAAAGACCGCCAGCCATCATATCCCACGCCCCCGGGCGCGAGGGCATCCCGCCCTCCAGTAAGGCGCGACGCGCCGGCTATTGACGTAACGCAAGAATTAACCTTCCGGATGATTTTGAGAGCAACTGAGCAGCTCTTCGATCTCCCGAACTCGTGAATCCAGCGCGGTGCGCTCACTTTCGGCCATGTGTCGGAACGGCCAAGGATCCTTGGCAATGGTATCCAGAATTTCGAGCACATCGCTCGCGGATTCCCTAATAAGAGCGATTTCCACGCTCCAACCTTTCGGATGGAAATGAGTGAATTCATTCCGAAGATCATGAAGGCTCTTGAACGATCTGCTTTGCGCTTCGGTGATCTCAATGATTTGGCCACAATCATCCTCAAAACGATGCGATGATCCCGTCAAGCGATTAAGCAACTCAGGCGCGGATGCAACAAAACTTTTTGGAGGCACTTCGTCTTCGACGTATTTGCGTTCGTTCAGCCATTTGAGCCATGCCTTGGCGCAATTGCCCTTGAGTGCGCCAATCTGGGCGCCTCCTGATAAGTGGCAAACCATTGCGCCCTGCATTGCGCTGTGCATCGACAGGACAACCCATTTCCAGGCGCGGTCTGATTCTCTTGTTCTTGCGAGGTTGTCGGCGCACGCTTCCAACGACGCCAAAACGTCCAGCCGTTCGTCAGTCGTAATGTATTGAGTCATTGTCTTAGGGGTAGCGCTGCGAAAGCCAGGTGGCCTTCAATACAGCGGTCTGAGCCTCTATGGGATCGTGAACTCGTGGCGAAGGACGTGACGCCGGCTGGCTTCTTCAAACTCCCGTTGAATTTCATCGCGGTGGGTGCGCCCCAACCGTGTCCAGGTTGTCATGTCGTTGGGTCTATTCGTCGTATCGAAGCCGTTCGGCAGTGAGATTCCTATAAGGTTGCTAATTAGGTAGCGGTCGTGGAAGTCATCCCAAATGAAGACACGGGCGCTCAGGCCCACGGCTTGCAATCGTGTGGCAAGTGCGCTGCGGAAGATGCGCTCAAGTTCCCCGTAGTCGAGGATTTGCATGTTGGGGCCCCATCCCTCGTAACACACCCGATGGAATTCGATGAGCGGTGCCGGAGAGCGGCGACCGGCACAGGTAATGAGATCTGCGAGATTTCGGTACCCACGTTGACCGGGGTACAGGTGCGGATCGATGAATTGGAGCGAGTTAGCGCAACGCAGGATGGGACCCAGTTGCTGTCGATAGTCATCAATCTTTCGGTCCAATCGCACGGACGGGCTGCGATTCGTCCACCACCCGGCCCCCGATAGCCGATCTATTCGTTCGACGAGGGGTTCACGCGGATACGCATTCTTTACGGTCTGCGTTACGATCACACCGCCCGCCAAAGCATTCTGTTGATGACCCGCAAGCACTTCGGCGCACCACCCCTGGTCGTTGGTCGGCACGGGGGAAAGCACGGCCGGAAACTCGATCAGCCGGCTCTGTGTAACCAACTTCCTCACGATCTCCCTGGCCCGGCGGTGCCAGGGCCTACTATTTTTCGCGAAGAGCTCTCGCCATTGTCCTGCCCGGAGATCCCGTACGAGACCTTCGTTCATCATCACCTCGCGGATCGTGTGCAAGTGCAGTCCACACACCTCCTCGTTGGAATACGAGGTGGTATCGAAGACGTCAGGCGTAATTGCGTACTCGGCAAGCAGCGACATCAGAATATTTCGCGCATTCCTTCTTCGAAAAAGCCTCCGGGCCAGGCCTTCACCAACTCCCCGCGCTCGTTGAGCGGCATTTCGCGCACTAGGCTTTGCGCACCGTCTGGTTCGACGAAGAGCACCATCACGTCCTCAGGGCATACGGCTGGAACGCCCTCAGGCAGCTCACCAGAAGCGGATTGGCGCATCCGGCGCATGATGCGAAGCAGCAGGTGCTCGCTGTGCGTTTCGATCAGGAAGCGGTTGCTAAGGTCGCCGAGCGCGGATTCGATTACCACGTCGCCTAGTTCTGCTTGCAGGCCCGGGTGCAGATGGATCTCGGGCTGCTCAATGGCAAGCAGCCTCTTGCTGGAGGCGTACGCCGAAACCAGTACCGGCAGCACTTGGCTCACGCCGATGCCCACATCGCGGTGGCTCACAGGCGTTCCTGAGCGCTTGTCGATGAGCACCAGATCTCGGAGGGATTCGCTACGTGCCGCGACTATCGTCTTTACCCATTCGTACGTGACGGCTTCAGCATCAACCAGAGAATCCACTACGTCCGCAGCGGCCACGAGTGTCGCTTCATCGACTCCGTCCTCCCGTCCAATAGCTCCCCGCACAGCCTCCAAGGCCGCGTCCAATGCCTCTGAATGCTGCCCGCTCTCCACCTGCTCGATCAGATCCAGAGCGAGATCATGCAGGGTAGCTTCAAGTCTTGATTCCACCTCCTCCTGAAGAGTTTCCGCGGGCACCAGATTGCGAACCTGAAGTTCGTAGGGTGTTTTCAACCGCTCCGCATCTCCGAGCCACTGGTTTACGCGCTTTCTGACATCCTCGCGCGTGCGCACAACGTCCCAAGCGTAACCGCCACCGGCAAACCAGTTTGGAGCGTGGTGCTGAGAGAAAGCGAGGTGTCGTGGCGGATAGGAGCGCAGCGGCCCGAGATAAACGAGCCGACGGATTTGTGTTTCTAGGGCCGCTGATAGACCATCTACCAGATCGCGCACCGCGCGCGGCAGGAAGAGCATCGTCGCCTGCGCAAGATCCTCCTGTCGGCGCCCCCGGCTGACGGGCATGAGGTTCCCCCCGCTCTCGCCCAACTCGCTGTCCGAATCATCCTCGATTCGCGGGAATAGACCCTGCTGTCGAGCCGTAACGCTCGGTACCAACTCATTCAATACATCTGCGAGTCCGGCAATGTCTTCCTCGCTTAACTCATGCGTCGTAGTGACCAAGGTCAATATCCCGCCCAAAACCTCGCGAAAGACCGAATGCGCATGATCCAGCCGGTCGAGTCGCAAGAGCCCGGAGCGCCGTGCGCTCATAGAGAGCATAGGTAAATCATCAATTTCCAACGCGAAACGTTCAACACGCACGCTGGCGTCGGAGGCCGACGCGGTTGCGCTGCTTGCGCCGATCCCGAGTTCAATCACTATCCTCCGCGCCCCGTGCAACAAATCAGCCACTCGCCCGGAAAGCTTGCGAGGATCTAACTCAAAGGCCAACTCAACCTGATGATCGCGCTGACGCCTGTGTACGTATTGCCGGAATCCACCTAGATCGATCGAATCACCCCCAATTCGCGTGCGTAGCGTATCTAGGTCGCCCGTCTCGACGGCATGGTGCGCCAGCGCCAGCGCGTGCAACACACTGGATTTTCCCGCACTGTTAGCGCCGTATAACAACGTGATCGGTCGTAATGGAACGCGCTGAGACGACCCAAACGCCTTGAAATTCGCAATGCGGACGGCGTTCAGCATTTAAGTCTCCTCTTTTGAGACTTGGATAGTAAAAATCAGCCACAAATCGCTCCGCATCAAAAGAGCATTGAGTTGTTGGTCAGACAATCCGGGTTCAAGTTTGTGGACTCGATTGAGTAACTGTATGTATTCCAAAAAAGCCTTCGTGTCACTATCGAGAAAGTCGCTCAGAGGCTCGTGATTGATCTTTCTGCAGATGTAAAGCAGACGGGCGCGCCTCGTCGGCTTTCCCTCATGTGTAAGTTCCGTACCCTTGCCAGTAGCCCACGGGAGCACGCTATTGTCTGGTGCAAGAGTCCGCAGGAGATGGTTCCAGAGTTCCCGAAGAGACGCAAGCACGTGACGTGCTCGATCAACGCTGCCGCTGCGTATAGCCTCTTTTGCTCCCTGATACGTCCTCGCTAGGGCTGGGTCGACTTCGTAGAGCAATTGTTGGGCGTCAGACGCTCCTTCTTGGGAGTCGGGCAGAATGACTTGCTCTTCTTCATCGACCCTATCGTCATCCCGCGATAGTGTTACTAAGGCATGCCCCGCTGCTACGAGTTCGCGACTCGCGCTTGGCAGCACAAATGAAGGTAGCGCAGTTATATCTTCTATTCTTTCAGCAGAAAGGGTTAGGTCGTGAAAGCGGGGTGCGAGTGAGTCGAACGACGAAAGCGCGCGAGAAATGAGAAAAGCCTGGCCAGCCAACTCGTTGTGAATGTGTTTCAAGTCGATCCGCGCAATTAACTGCTCGGCAACTATCGCCTGCTCAATTGATGACAAGAGCGAGGATCTAACGTCTGTCTCAATGTGGGTCATTCGGTCAACTGAAGCACGGATATCTTTTGCCCAAGTCCGGTGAACTTGCGCCAGATTTTTGATTTGGCGGATCGTATCGCTTTGGATATTTTCAAATGCGTCCAGCAAGTGTTGATTAGACTGATGCAGGAGTTGCTGTGCGCTATTAAAAGTGCTGATGGTTCGAAGGTGTTCTCCAAACGCTACATGGCTGTCACGAAGCGACTCCAGTAGCCTCTCCTCCACCTGAGAGATGGGATCAATATAGGATGACTGGAACCTGCTTGCGAGTTCAAGCTGTCTGCGTATAGCTGCTACATGCGAGGGAAGACTCATGTCTCCAACGATCCCCCTTCTTGTCTTTGACTGATCCGGCTAGTCTCGTTCCGCTTTGTTTGGCGTTTGAATTCCCGTTGCAATTGTGCAGTGCGCAGTTCTTTGCGGGAGGCGGAGAAGATATTGAGTAGCAACGAGTTGAAGAGCGCATCAATCCTTTTTTTGGCGATCTTGCGGTTCCTTCGATTCTCCAAGATGGCTTTCACCATGCGGTTGCAGCGGCGAATTACGACTTGATCATTCGGCAAAGGAACTTGCATCTTCCAAATGTCCCTATTCGTGACGGCCGGGTAGGAAGCGCCGCGCGCCCTCGCCACGAGTTGCTCAGTAAACCAGTATGTTCGACTTAGGGCATAGAGGTAGCCTTGCCCACTCTTTCGCTTTGCCCGCAGCACAGAGAATCCAGTGCTGCAGATTTGGCCATCAAGTTCTTTTGGCACTTTCGCCGTGGCTCGAAGATAAGGTCGCACCGTTGAGACGAGGACATCGCCTGTGCGGATAATCTGCCGAGCGCGACTGGGAGCCTCGGCTCCCAGCAGGACCTTTGTATCAACGATTTCACCAGACGGGCCGTCAACGCCAGCGATGTCTACGTAGATAAACGATTGATCGGGTTCTGCGCTCGGGTCGCGCTTGTTAACAGGAGATAAGAAGCGTGCTAGCGGCCTATTGGGCCAGTTCATGGGATTGGTCGACGGGTCGCCGAACATTTTGAGGAAGAGGGCCGGGAGGACTTGATCGGCTTTGGCGTCGGCTTTCGCACGAAGTTGGCGGAGATGGTCGGCTTGGTCTAGGATCTCGACGATGCGGCTCTGTTCGGGGAGAGGCGGAAGCGGAACTGATTGGGTTAGATACAACTTGGTATTCAGGTTTCGCAGACCACTCGTTGTACTCTGAATACGGTCTAATTCGGCCCGAGCAACGGAACTGTTGAGATAGTAGTAGAGATACTTGGGAATTAGAATATTTGAATCAGGCCGAAGGCGCCAAGTGAAATTGGAGTACAGGAAACTAGTCCTGTGGCCAGGGAATTCTTCTACGATGGCGTTCTTACCGATATGACGCGGACTACCGGATGATGTTGTTACGAGGATGTCTCCCTTCTTGAGGAGGTATTTCTCAGCGGTCTTTTCAGAAACTGCACGCATGGCTGCTGGCTCAAATGTGAGTCGTCCGTTCTGGATGTTTGTGGACCGAAGTACCGGATAGGTTTGTTCGTTGCCGTTGGGCACACCTCCCCAAGTGCCGCTTCCAGCCGCCGAGAGGATGTTCTTAAGCCGAACTGTCTGCCACTTCATCACCTACCCTCCACTTCGCCTAATAGCTTTTCTAGGCCATCCGCGACCTTCTTCTCAATCGTTAAGACTTCGCGGATTAGGTCGGCGGGGTCTTCGTCTGGCATTTCTTCGGCGATGTGAGGTTTGTAGCGGGAAGCAGCGAGGTTGAAGTCGTTCTCAGCGAGAGTCTCGAAGCGGGCCCACCAGCAGTGGGGCTCTTCGCTGCCGGGTTCGAGAATCGCGCCCGCTCTGGCACCCGGGGGGTTTTCGAAGCGTGAATCCTTGTAGTTGGTCCAAGTTACGAGGAGACTGGGTATGTCGTTCTTGTCAGGGGTGTGGGGGCGACCGCCGCCCTGGATTTTTTCGGGGTCGTAGCCGTCGTTGCGGATTTCATAGAACCAGACGTGGCGGGTGACGGGGGTGCCTTTTTCGGGTTCGGCGGTGGGCCGGCGGAAGACGAGGGCGGAGGTCTTGACTCCGGCGTAAGGCCGGAATACACCGGCCGGGAGCGAGACGATAGCCTGCATTTCGAATTCGCGCAGGAGCTTTTCTCGCAATTCCTTGTGGGCCTTGGTAGAGCCGAAAAGGGCGCCTTCGGGCACTACTACAGCACAGCGGCCACCGCGGGCGAGAGAGTGCATCATCAGGGAGAGGAAGAGGAGTTCGCTTTTCTTCGAGCGGGTTGAAAGATCGGCGCGGATGGACTCCTTGGGGATCTGGCCCGCGAAAGGTGGGTTCGAGAGAATGACCCGATAGCGGCGGTGGAGATCGTCCTCGGTCAGGCCGCTCATCTCAGATAGGACGTTTGCACGCTTCACGCGCGCGCCGCCTATCCCGTGCAAAACGAGATTCATCATCGATATACGCATCATCTGGCGTGAGACGTCCGTCCCGTAGATCGAGACCTCCAGCCGCCTCCAATCGGGCAGGCGCTCGCCTGGGCCTTTGCGGTAGGTCTGGAGATTTGGTATCTCGCGCTTGGCCTCTTTGAGGCTCTGGCCGCGTTGCTCCAGCCAGTCTTCGCCGTAGATCGGAACCTCTTCGGGAGCCTCGCTGTAGCGCGCCAGAATATGATCCACGGCATCTATCAGAAAACCGGCTGTACCACAGGCCGGGTCATAGACCGTATCGCCTAGGTTGGGGTCGGTCATCTGCACCATGAAGGCGCGGATCTGTCGCGGCGTGCGAAATTGCCCGTTTAGAGCGGACTGGCCAAGGTGCGTGAGTAGGTATTCGAAGATTTCGCCTTTCACATCCGGCCCGAGTCTGCGGAAGTCGATGCCGTCCAGCTCGTCGATTACCTGTTTGAGAACATTTGGATCGACGATCTCAAGCACGGCATCGCGGAAGTACTCGGCCACCCGAGGTTCGTCCTTCACGAGCGAGGCCATGTATGGGAAGACCTCGTCCCGCACGAAGTCGCGTAGGTCGTTTCCGCTCATGAAACGCCACTTGCTCCAGCGGAAGCGTTCGGCCTGGCTAGGGAAGAGGCGCGCGCCGTTACCGGCCTTCATGCGGGCGCGCAATTCGCGGTTTGCTTCCTCCTCGTCAAGGAGCTTCAGATAAATGAGATACGAGATCTGCTCAATGTAAGTGACGGGATTGGTGACGCCCCCTGCCCACAGAATATCCGTGATGCGGTTGAGTTTGCGGCGAAGGCCTTGGTCCATGGCTTGGTTTTCTCCTTTGGCGACGTAATTAGCGCGCTCGTCTCCCGATCTGGAAGACGCCCTCGTTCAAATCCTCCACCACCTGTCGCAAGCCCTGTTCCCCGAACAGTTCGATGCCCGTGCCGGCAGCGTTCAAAATGGACAGCGGAGGCTCAAAAAGGTCATTGAGCTGTACGCGACCGGTGGCGATGCCGCGGTTTTTGAGCAGACACAGGTACTCGGCCTGTCGGGGAGTGAGCGAACGTGAGACTAGCCAAGCGCGAAAGGCCTCTTCAAGCTTTTCTTCGCGGCTCTTTATGCGAAGCTTGCCGAGGGCGGCACGGATAAAGTCGATCAGCGTTCCGCCCGGTTCGCGGTAGGCCCGGCGCAAATTGTCCTCGTTGAAGTAGCGCTCGGGCTGGTTCAGACGCCGGGCGAGTTCGTCCTCTTCTTCGGCAGCCAACGGCTCATCGTCGCGGACCTTGCGCAATAACGCGTCCTCGACCACACGCGCCTGTATGGTTTTCTCCCAGTCGCTCTTGTACCGCTCCTTGTCCACTCGCTCGCCTTCAGGGCCAACCTCTATGTAGGTGACCGCCTCAAGCCACTCGTCTTCCAAGCCGAGTTCCACGAGATTGCCGCGCGGCTCCGGATGAGTTGTCGGCCCTCCTGGCGCCCGTCCGCCCCCGCCGCCGGTAAAGACATCGGTGTCGCTGTCTTGGAAGTACTGATGATTTCGGAAGAAGTCGTAGATTACGAATTTCTGCTTGTCGATGTGGGGTGCGACACGGGTGCCCCGTCCGCGCATCTGCTGGTACAGAATGGGACTTCGCACGCGGCGGCAGAGCACCAAGTGTAGAACCTCGCGGCAGTTGAAACCGGTGTCGAGCATGCCCACGCTCACGGCCACCATCGGGTACACCTCGTTCTTGAACTTTTGGATCAGGCCTTCAGCGTCAGCCACATCAGAGGTGATTACCTCGGCGTAGCGGCCCTTGTGGTCCGGATGGAGTTCGTTCAAGTACTGGGCCAGACGCGCCGCGTGGTGCTTGGTCATGGCGAAAACGATGGCCTTGCCTGGGCCAGGGCTTTGTCGGGGGGCCAACTCCTCATAGTTTGCCCATGCGAGTTGGTCGAACTCCTGCATCATCAAGCGGTTGCTATCTTCGTTTGTCCACTTCCGCTCGAATGCGATGGGGTCATAGCGCTCGTCGTCAACTTCCGCTCCCTCGGCAACGATCTCGGTAATCCCTGTCGCAAAGCGATAGGGAATCAGGTAGCCCTTGCAGAAGGCGTCTCGGATCGGATAGCTGAAGTCGGGCTTACCCGGCTTGCACTGGTAGAAATCGTAAGTGTTGCGCTCAATGTAATTTGCCGGTGTGGCGGTCAGCCCGATATGCACGGCGTCGAAACGCGTGAGCGCGCCTTGCCAAGCATCGTAAATCGAGCGGTGGCACTCGTCGGTGATTACTACGTCGTAGTAGCCCGCAGTGTAATCCTCTGTGCGACCAATCATGGTCTGAAGCAGCGCAACCGTGAGTTGCTGCTCCTGGCGCACCAGGCCCGAGCGCAGCCAGTAGCTCGAATACTCCGGCAGCAGGTCCTGAATAGCCTCCAAGAACGCCTTGGCGAGGTGTTCCCGATCAACCAGCACGAGCACTCGTTCGGCCCAGCCAGCCTGAAACAACCGCTTCAAGTAGAGACACATGAGATCGGTCTTGCCCGTGCCGGTCGGCAGTTCGATCAGGAAGCGGCGCTTGCCGAGTTCGAGTGCGCAGTCGAGCGCACGCATAGCTTTGGTTTGGTAGGGGCGGAGCGTGAGTGTCTCGCCTTGGCGAATGTAGTGTTCGGGGATTTCGACTGTGGCGAGCGGCTTGCGCGTAGCCTGCGCTTCGACCAAGCGTTCGAGATCGCGCCGCGAGAAGAAACCCGTTATAGGACGCGCGTCATCGTTTTTCCAGTCCCAGAAATAGGTCAGATCCCCGTTGGTGAGAAAAATAAATGGGGCGTCTAGGGACTTTGCGTACGGGAGAGCCTGCTGCTTGGCTACGTATGGGTTGATCGCATTCCTCTTGGCCTCGATTATGGCCAGTGGCCGGCCGCGCTGATCTTTTAAAACGTAGTCGGCGAACCCATTCGCCGGCACGCCGCCGTTTGCAGAATCCGCAACGTCAAGAACCGCTACGAACTCGCCGATTATTCGCAGGTCGCCCTCGGCGTCGGGAGTGAAGACGAGTGGTCGGAATTCGGGGTCGGGGTTCAGTGGTTCGAGACGGATCTCGCGGTGAAGCCACGCGTCATCTCCAGCGGCAGTCTTTTGGCTGGCGTACTTCTTGACGGAGAACTCTCCGCCGAGGGCGGGGTCGGTGCAGCCGCGATGCCAGACGAGCACCGTCCTGCCTACGCGACTCCCACCACGTTCGGTCCGGAAAAGGCACCACGATCCGTCGGCGATGGCGGGCTCCATGGAGCGGCCCTGAACACGCGCCGCAAAATGATCGCGCGTAAGGCGCACCGAGTTGGGAACGGCAGCCCAGCCGATTTCGTCACCCGCAGCGCCCACGGCAAGGTCAGGACCGAAGGCTCCTGCCGCAGCCGTGAGATCGTAAGCGGGTGCGTGCGTCTCGAATGGACGCGCGCGGGAGCGGTCGACCAAGGCGCCTGTGGCTTTCGTCGGAGCCTTGACCTCCGTGGCTACCATTGACTTGTCGCGCGGGTTCCAGCCGGCCTGGCGCAGCAGTTCATCGATCACGATTCGAGCGTCAGCTTCGGTCTCACGCGGGTTCAAAAAGCGATCCTCAAGAATTGGGGGAGGTTGTAACGCAAGCCGTATGCCGTCAGATTGACATCCATTGGTGGGTTACCAACCAGCGTTCATCGCCTCACCTAGAGAGCACACCAGTCGGAAAGCTTTCACCCCGTTGGGGGCCCATCTAGTCCAGAATGAAGCCTGCTGCCAAACTGACCTTACGTGAGCGACCCGACCGTTCCCAATATTATCCCACTCGCCAATCATCCAAGGCCAACGGAACAGTGTCAGATAGGTAAATCCTAGCCGGCTGTGGCGGACGGCATTGGCTGCACGCAATGATGACTGTCCGGGCTGGCCAAGTCCGAAAAGCCTCATATGCGGTACACCTCTGCGTATTGCGCGGGCGCGCGGACTGGTCTAGGGTTTACTTGGGCAAGCCGGCCAGGCAATCGCCGGCCGTTCCGGTTTTTCCGGTGCGGCGGGAGGAAAGTCCGGGCTCCGGCGGACGGGACGCCAGGTAACGCCTGGGGGGCGCAAGCCTACGGAAAGTGCCACAGAAAAGATACCGCCCGGCGCCCTCGGGAATGCCGGGTAAGGGTGAAATGGTGCGGTAAGAGCGCACCGCGCGGCCGGCAACGGCCGTGGCAGGGTAAACCCCGTCCGGAGCAAGGCTGAATAGGGAAGCAATGCGTATGTCCGCACGCGCTTCCGGGTAAGCTGCTTGAGGCCGCCGGCGACGGCGGCCCTAGATGAATGATTGCCCTCGACAGAACCCGGCTTATCGGCCGGCTTGCCCCTTTCTGCGCAGGCGGCGGATCAGGCTGGAGGTGTCCCAGCGGCCGCCGCCCATGGCCTGAATCTCCGCGTAGAAACGGTCGACCAGCTCGACTACCGGGAGTTCGGCGCCGTTGCGCGCGGCTTCGTCCATGGCGTAGCCGAGGTCCTTGCGCATCCAGTCGACCGCGAAGCCGAATTCGAACTCGTCGGCCAGCATGGTGGCGTGGCGGTTGTCGAGCTGCCAGGACTGGGCCGCTCCGGCGCCGATCAGGCGCGCGACCTGCTCGCCGTCGAGGCCGGAGCGCTGCGCGAAGTCCAGTCCCTCCGAGAGCGCCTGAACAAGGCCCGCGATGCAGATCTGGTTGACCATCTTGGTGAGCTGGCCCGCGCCGGCCGGACCCATCAGGTCGATTCGTGCGCCGTAGCATTCGAGAAGCGGAAGAACGCGATCGTAGTGCTCCTTGCGACCGCCCGCCATGATCGCGAGCTTGCCGTTCTCGGCGCCGGCCTGACCCCCGGATACGGGCGCGTCCATGAAAGCAAGACCGCGCCCGCTCGCGCCGCCGTCGAGTTCGCGCGCCAGTTCGGCCGAAGTGGTGGTGTGATCGACGAGAACCGCCCCGCTGCCCATGCCGGCAAACGCGCCGTCCTGCGCCAGCGTCACGGCGCGGACATCCTCGTCGCGCCCCACGCAGGTGAACACGAATTCGGCGTCGTCGCATGCCGCTGCGGGACTGGCCGCCGCCGCGCCGCCGTATTCCTCCACCCAGCGTTCGGCCCGTGACTGCGTGCGATTGAATACCGTAACGGCGTGTCCCGCGCGCGCCAGGTGCCCGGCCATCGGGTAGCCCATCACCCCCAGCCCGATGAACGCCGCCCTGCTCAAGTCTTGGGCAGGGTCACGCCGGTCTGTCCCTGGTACTTGCCGCCGCGGTCCTTGTACGAGGTCTCGCACACTTCTCCAGCCCGGAAGAAGATCATCTGCGCCACGCCTTCATTGGCGTAAATCTTGGCCGGCAGCGGAGTGGTGTTCGAGAATTCCAGCGTCACATAACCCTCCCACTCCGGCTCCAGCGGCGTGACGTTCACGATGATGCCGCAGCGCGCGTAGGTGGATTTGCCCAGGCAGATCGTCAGCACGTTTCTCGGGATGCGGAAGTATTCGACGGTCCGCGCCAGCGCAAACGAATTGGGCGGGATAACGCAGTGATCGCCGCTCAGCGACACGAAGCTCTTGCTCTCGAACTGCTTGGGGTCGACGACCGCCGAGTGGATATTGGTGAACACCTTGAACTCGTTGGCGCAGCGCACGTCGTAGCCGTAGCTCGAAACGCCGTATGAGATCACCGACTTTTCCCCCACGCGGCGGACCTGCTGCTCGGCGAACGGCTCTATCATCCGGTGCTCGACGGCCATGCGCCGAATCCAGCTGTCCGGGCCGATGCTCACGAGGTCCCGCCGGACTTCCTATTTCAGCCAGTCGGCCCGCATGGCAAGCGCCGCATCCTCGCCCCATGCGAATTCGTACGCCTCGATGATCACCGTGCGCCTGTCCTTGCGCCAGATCTCCCAGCGGGCGGGCAGCCACCCCAGTTCGCGCGCGTACCAGAGGTACTGGAAATTCTCCGACCCCTCGCGCTGGCGGCGGTACTTGCGGGTCCGGAGTTCGCCGGCGCGAGTGCTCAGCGTCTCGTTGCCGAGCCTCTCGCTGCTGTACAACTTGAGCTTTCCGCCTTCGAGCGTGGGCTCCACGCCCAATGGACGGCCGGTTGCTATGTCCAGCATGGTCTGGATTTCCCATGACTTGCGATCCATCGCGCGCGTATCCAGTGCAACCTCCAGCAATTCCTCCTTTTCGCTGTAGACAGCCAGGTTGGCGTTCAGGTCATAGGCGATTTCCACCAGGCCGTCCCTGCGGCCGTCGCAGGAACGGCACATGTAACCCAGCGGCCGAACCATGCCGTCGTGATCGAGAACGAACCGGGTGCTCTCCAATGCGTCCGACGCGATGACCAGGCGCGCCAGGCCCAGGCCCCGGGAGTAAGTCTCGTAGACGAAGCCGTCGCCCTCCCGGCGAATCAGGCTCAGGCTCAGGGCGCGCTGTCCGAACGGCGCGTCGACGTCGTACAGCACGCCGATGCTCTTGATGCCCCGCGGCGCCCCGGCGGCATCCGCCGCCATCGCCGGTCCCGCAAGCGCCAGCAGACAGGCTGCAATCGCTGTCCGCGCCAGGATCACAGGAGTTGTCCTTCTTCAAACACCACGGGTTCCGTCAATTCGCTTCCGTCCAGTATCGCGTGCCGCGCGCCCATTGCCAGGCGGCCCTGCGACATCCATTCCAGCACGCGAGGATACAGGACATGTTCGCAGGCTTGAACCCTGGCCCGCAGCGTGTCTTCGTCGTCGCCGCGGCCCACGGAGATGCGCGCCTGGGCGATCCGGGGGCCGGCGTCGAGGTCGTCCGTCACGAAATGCACGGTGGTCCCGTGCCAGCGGTCGCCTCCCGCCAGCACCCTTCGGTAGGTATCGAGGCCGGGGTATTTGGGGAGCAGTGCCGGATGAACGTTGACCACCCGTCCCCTGTATTCCCGGCACAGCCCGGGTGGGAGGATCCGCATGAAACCGGCCAGCACGACCACGTCAGGCGAGAGCGACCGCAGGCGCGCGGCGATTCCGTCCCACCATGAGCCGGCGTCCGGGAAATCGCCGCGGGGTATGGCGATTGCCGGTATTCCCGCGCGGCGGGCGCGATCAAGCCCTGGCGCCCCGGGCCGGTCGCTGAGCGCGCCGACCGGTTCGATATCCGGCGACCCCGAAGCCGCGCGGTCGAGGATGGCCTGAAAATTCGTCCCCGTGCCGGAGAGCAGGACGACGGTTCTCAAGCCCACGGCCCCGGTGTCCCGTTTTCAGTCAAGCGTCACGCCGCCGCCGGTTTCCACCCGGCCGATTTCGTGGACCTCCTCGCCCGCCGCAACCAGGTCTTCCCGCACCGCGGCAGCTTCTTCCGGGGCCACGGCCAGGACCAGGCCGATGCCGCAATTGAAGGTTCGCAGCATTTCTTCGCGTTTAACCGGTCCCTCGCGGCTCAGCCAGTCGAAAACCGGGGGCCAGGCCCAGGCGCCGGTATCGATCCTGGCCGCAAGGCCGTCCGGAACGATGCGCTCCACGTTCTCCGGCAGGCCTCCTCCGGTGATATGGGCAATCGCATTCAGCCGCCCCGACTGCGCCAACGGCAATACTGACCGGATGTAGATCCGCGTCGGCTCGCACAGCGCGTCGATCAGGCTGTCGTCCAGGGCCGTCACGCCCCCGGCTTTTTCCACGATCCGGCGCACCAGCGAGTAGCCGTTGGAATGCGGACCTGACGAGGACAGGCCCAGCAGGAGGTCGCCTTCGCCGACGCCGCTGCCGTCCAGCAGCCGGTCCTTCTCGGCCACGCCGACGCAGAATCCCACGAGTTCCAGTCCGTCATCGACGTAGGTGTTGGGCAATTCCGCGGTTTCGCCCCCCAGCAGTGCGGCGCCCGCTTCCCTGCAGCCGCGCGCGATGCCCTTCAGCAAGGGCTCCAGGCGGTCGGGGTCCAGGCGGTTGGCCGCGCAGTAGTCGAGGAAAAACAGCGGCTCGGCCCCCATCGCCAGCAGGTCGTTCACGCACATGGCCACCAGGTCCACGCCGGGCGCTTCCGTGCGGCCCGCCTCGCCGCACAACTTGAGCTTGGTGCCCACGCCGTCGGCGCCCGCAACCAGCACGGGTTCGCGATATTCCTCGCGAGGCACCTCGAACAGACCGCCGAAACCGCCGATTCCGCCCAGCACGCCGGGGCGGTGGGTTTCCCGGGCGAGCGGCGCGATACGGCGGACGATTTCCGCGCCGCGCTCCAGGTCCACGCCGGCGCCGCTGTAGGTGACCGGTTTGCTCACTCAAACCCTCTCTTTCGGGAAGCCGCGCATCCTATAATGCCCTTTTCAATGCTCTCGCGTATCGTGCCGTTCGCCCTGGCCCTGACGCTGTTGCTGGCGTCCGCCGCAACTTTAGCCCAAACGTCGTTCAGTTCAACCGCGCCGTTGCCCGACTCCAGTCAGGCGGGGGTGGACACGGCCCTGCAGGACGCGCTCGCGCGATTGCTGGTTCGGGTTACCGGGCGGAAGGGCGCAGCCGAACTCACCGACCGTTTCCCGCCCGCCACGAGCATTGTGCGGCAGTTCCGCGTCATCAATGGGGGGCTACTGCAGGCGGAGTTCGACGAGCCGCTGGTTCGCCGGGTCCTCGAGGAGGCCGGCGAGGGCATCTGGGAAGGCGACAGGACCCGGCTTTACCTGTGGCTGGTCGTGAACGACGGAGAAAGGTGGCTGTTCCGGCCGGCGGGTTTCGCCGAGACGACGCCACAGGCCATGAACGTCCGCAACGTCTTCAGCGGCGCGCTGAGTCAGACCTTTGAGGAAGTATCGGCGCTGCGCGGCATCGAACTCGACTTCGCGCCGGTCCCCGACCTCCGGGCCGCCGGACAGTGCGCCGACCAGCTGTGGATCGGCGATTTTGCCTGCCTGCCGGAAGACGACGATCGACTGATGGTCCTGGGAAGGGTGGCGGTTCCCAGCGCGCTCGACGACATCGAATGGAGGTTGCGCGAGGACGGGTTCTGGCGAACCGTTTGGGAAAGCGACGCCGCCGAGGCGGTTCACCGCGTGACGGACATGCTGGCCGAGCGATTCATGGCCAGCCAGGGGCCCGTGCGCTCGTACCTCCTGCAGGTGGAGCCGGTCCCCGACCTGCAGGCGTACGCAAGTCTCAAGGAGGGGCTGAACTCCCTGCAGGCGGTGCGGGAGTGGCGGGTGCAGGGGGCCGCGGGAGACGCGTTGAGCCTGCGAATCACGTCCCGGATAGCCGAATCCCCGTTGCGCGAGGCGCTGGGCTCCCTGGGCGTTTCGTTTGAACTGACCAGGATGGGTTCATGAGCCTCAAGCGCCACGTTCCGAACCTGATCTGCCTGTTCCGGCTGTTGCTTGCGCCGGTCATCGTGACGGCCCTTGCCCGCGGATCCTACGGTCAGGCGCTGCTGCTGCTGGCCGTCGCCGCCGTGTCCGACTGGCTGGACGGCTACCTGGCCAAGCGCTGGGGGCTGGACAGTTATCTCGGTTCGATCCTGGACCCGATGGCGGACAAGATTCTGATCGCCAGCGTTTACGTCACCCTGGCCGTGCTTTCGCTCATTCCGGCCTGGTTGGCGGCCGTGGTCATCGTGCGCGACCTGGTGATCACGATCGGCTGGCAAACCTTCCGCATGATGAGGGGCGAGCTGCGCCCCCGGCCCTCCCGGGTAAGCCGGCTCAATACCTTCGTGCAGATCACGCTGGGCGTGGCCGTGATTGCCACCGAGGCGTTCGGCGGGTTCCTGCCGGCGAGCTGGATTCAGATCGGCGGAGCGCTGGCGCTGTTGCTGGCCGTGTTGAGCGGCGTGGATTACGTGCTCAGCGGTTCGCGCCTCGCTGCGCAGCGGAAGCGGCAGGAAATCGGGTCCGACGGGGGAGAAAAGCGTCAGTTGCAGCTCGACGTGAGCCGCGAGGATCCCTGTGTCTTCGAGAATTTCTACAACGGCGCCAACGCCGACGTCGTGTCGGCCTTGCGAAACCTTATCGACCGCGACAGCGCCGCTCCGTTCTGGTTGTGGGGCGCTCCCGCCACCGGAAAGACCCACCTGCTGCTGGCCAGCGTCAGGGCGGCAACCGACGCAGGGTTGACCTCGGCCTACCTGCCCGCGCATGCCGGTTTCAAGCCGGATGCCCTGGATGCCCTGCGCAGGATCGAACTGTTGTGCATCGATGATGCCGAGCGTATCGCCGGCGCGCCGCAGCTCGAGGAGGCGATGGGCGGTCTTTGCCGGGAACTCGAACGGCGAGGCTCCCGCCTGGTGCTGGCGGCGGCCAGCACGCCGGCAGGGGCGGGCTTTGAGCGCGACGACATGCGGACCCGCCTGGCTTCGGGACAGATCTGGAAGCTCAAGCCGCTGACCGACGAGGAACGCCTCGAGGCCGTGCAGCTCAGGGTCCGCAGCCGCGGCATCCGGCTTCCGGAGGCGACCGCGCGGTTCCTGATGCGCCGCGTGCGCCGCAATCCCAGCGACGTGTTCATTCTGGTCGACCGGCTCGCGGCACTGGCGGCCAGCCGCAGCAAGCAACTGACCGTTCCCTTCGTGCAGCTGGCGTTGCGCGAGGGCATTCTGGAGCCCGGCGCCGGCCGTTAGGAAACGGCGTCAGCCGTCCTCAAGTTCCCTTTTCAGGTCGGCCAGCAGTTTCTCCCGGCGGCTGGCCGATAAAGGCTTGCGTCCTTCGTCGGCAAGGTGGAACACGTCCTCGGCGCGCTCGCCGATGGTCGCGATCTTGGCGGTTCGAACGGCGATTTCCCGCCGGGTCAGGACGCCCCCCACCAGCCCCAGAAGGCCCGGCCGGTCCGTCGTAACCAGCTCCATTACCGTGTGCCGTCCGCGCGGGTCGGCGCGGAAACTCACCTGTACGCCCACGTCGAAGGCCCGCAGCCTCCGCGGCAGCTTGCGGCTTGCCGGCCGTGACGGCAGGTCGCCCCTGGCCAGCGCTTCGCGCAGTGAACCGCAGATGACTTCCAGCCGGTCGGTATCGTGCAGCGGAGCGCCGTCACGCTGCACGACCAGGTATTGCGCGAGGCTGCGCCGGCCCCCGGAGGGCAGGATACGCGCATCGAGGATGTTCAGTCCCTTCGCGTCCAGCACCGAGCAGGTAATGAAGAACCGGCGTACCGCGGACGGGCCGTGGACCATTATCGCGGTGTTCCCGTCGGCCGTGTGGGCGCGCGAAGCGACCAGGAAACCGCCGGAAGGGCCGTCGTGCAGCGCCGTCGTGTGCCAGACGATCTCGTCGTCGCGGAAAAGCCAGAAATAATCCTCCGCAAAACCGCTCCAGATCGCGCGAATCCGGTCTTGCTCAAGCCCGCGGCCGCGCAGTTCGAGCAAGGCGGCATGTTCGCGCTCTTTGAGCAGTTCCCCGGTTCCGCGGGGGTGCTCTATGTTCATCCGCAGCGCCCGCTCGGTCTGACGGTAGAGGTCTTCGAAGGCGCGGGCCTTCCACGCTGTCCAAAGGCCTGGATTGGTTCCCCGCACGTCGGCCACCGTCAGGAGATAGAGGTGATCCAGATGCACCTGGTCGCCCACCAGGCGGGCGAAATCGCGTATGACCGCCGGATCGTAGACGTCCTTTTTCTGGGCCGTCATCGACAGTTCCAGGTGGTGGCGCACCAGCCACGCCGCCAGCGCCGATTCGCGCGCACTCAGGCCGTGGTCCGTGCAGAATTGCTCCGCGTCGGCGGCGCCCAGCTCCGAGTGATCGCCGCCGCGGCCCTTGGCGATATCGTGAAACAGCCCCGCGATAAGGAGCACGGCGGGGTTTTCGATTCGTTCCATGATCTTCCGCAGTCCGGCATCCGCCTTCCGCCCCTCGGGCAGGCGGAAACGGCGAAGATTGCGGACCACGCGCAGGATGTGCACATCGACCGTGTAACTGTGAAAGAGGTCGTACTGCATCCGCCCGGTGATCAGGCCGAACTGGGGAATGTAGGCGCCCAGGATCCCGTAGCGGTTCATCGCCTCAAGCTGGCTGGGAGCAGCGGCGGGCGCCGACAGCACTTGCATGAAAGTGCTGCGATTCTTCAGGTCGTTGCGGAACCGGCTGTCGATCCTGGGCGCGGCTTCCATCAGCCTCTCCACGAGGGGAGCGCTGAAGCCGCGGATTTCGGCATGCTTCTGGCGCAGCAGGAAGGGTTCCAGGACTGCCCGCTGCGAGGCTTCCAGCAAATTGGGCCGCTTCGAGTCCAGGTAGCCGCCGCGCAGCACGAAACGCGCGTTCACGCGCCGCTCGGCGGTCCGGCTCCGGCCGACCACGTCGCCAAGCCGCCGCAGGACGATTTCATTGAAAAGCGAAACGCTGCGGGTGGTCCGGTAATAGCGCTGCATGAACTGCTCGACCGCGCGATTGCCGGTCTGGTCGTGATAGCCGAAGTTGCCGGCGAGCTGCTTCTGGTGCTCGAACAGCAGCCGGTCTTCCATGCGTCCGCTGTTCAGGTGAAGGGCGAAGCGCACCTGAGACAGGAAATCGCGCGCCCGGCGCAGCCCGTCCAGCTTCTCGGCCGAGATCAGCTCCCGTTCGGCCAGGGTTTCCAGCGCGGTCGATCCGAAGCGCCGCTTGAGTATCCAGTGCACCGTGTGCAGGTCGCGCAGTCCCCCCGGACCGTTCTTGACGTCCGGCTCGAGATTGGAGGCGGTGTCGCCGTACTCCGCGTTGCGCTGCTCCTGCTCCCTGACCTTGGCGCGGTAGAACTGCGTGGGGGACCAGACGCCGCGCGCGTTGATCGCCTTGCCGAGCTGGTCGAAAAGCCTGCCGGAACCGGCCAGCAGCCGCGCTTCCAGCAGCGCCGTCATGATGGTGACGTCGGCGCGGGCCTGGTCGCGCGATTCCGCCACGGTGCGGGTGCCGTGACCGGGCTTGAGCCCCACGTCCCAGAGAAACGCCAGGAATGCGCCCACTTCATTCCTGGCGCTGCGCGAATAACCCTGCGGCATCAGGACCAGCACGTCGACGTCCGACGCCGGATACATGTCCTCACGGCCGTAGCCCCCCACCGCCAGCAGGGTGGCGCCGCTCAGCGCCGGGCCGGCGTGCATCCGCCATACCTCGCACAGCAGTTGGTCGAGTTGCCGGGAGCGCTGCCTCAGCAGTGCAGGCGTGCTTTCCCGGCTGCGCAGGAACTCGTCGCGAACGCGCTCTTCGTGCTCCCGGATGCGGACGCGGCAGGCGCTGAGCTGCCGTTCGCGCGAATCCGCCGGCGACAGCGCCGAAGCGGGCGCGACGGTCTGCTCAGGGTTCAACGGGACCGTCTCCCAGCGTCAGGACTTCGTAGCCGTGCGCCGTAACCAGAACCGTATGCTCCCATTGCGCCGAGAGTTTGCGGTCGCGGGTCACGACCGTCCAGCCGTCCGGCAGCAAACGTGTTTCGGGACGGCCCTCGTTGAGCATCGGCTCAACGGTGATCGTCATGCCTTCCCGCAGTGTCAGGCCCGTGCCCGGTTCGCCGTAGTGCAGGACGTTGGGGGGCTCGTGAAACACGCGGCCGATGCCATGGCCGCAGTATTCGCGCACCACGCTGAGGCCCTGACTTTCGGCCACCGTCTGGATCGCATGGCCGATGTCGCCGAGCTGCTTGCCGGGAGCGATCTGGCGTATGCCGGCCCACATGGCGTCGAAAGTGATCCGCGCCAGGCGTTGCGCCTTGATGCCCGGTCGGCCCACGTGAAATATGCGGCTGGTGTCGCCGTGAAAACCGTCCTTGATCACCGTGATGTCGATGTTGAGCATGTCGCCGTCGCGCAGCTTGCGTTTGCCGGGTATTCCGTGGCAGACCACCTGGTTCAGGGAGGTGCAGATCGAGCGGGGAAAACCGCGGTAATTGAGCGGTGCCGGAATCGCCTGCTGCTGCCCGGTGATGTATTCGTGGCAGAGCCGGTCCAGTTCGCC
This sequence comes from uncultured Gammaproteobacteria bacterium, assembly GCA_964392625.1. Lineage (GTDB taxonomy): Bacteria > Pseudomonadota > Gammaproteobacteria > Steroidobacterales > Foliamicaceae > Foliamicus. The sequence goes on from CAYMQG010000108.1 coordinate 53,362, forward strand.
CGTGGTTACGCCCGGGCGCACATGGGGACCGATCATGTCCAGCACTTCGGCCGCCAGCCGGCCCGCAACGCGCATGCGCTGCTGTTCCTCGCTGGACTTGATGCTGACTTGCATGGGACAGTGGCTCGTGCCGGCGCCAATGGTAGCGCGCATTTCCGCCGCACGGGAAAGCCTGATGTTATAAAATTGCCCGCTCGCTCCGGCAGGCGGGCACCGGGTGGCGGCAGGTCCTTGCCGCCGGGATGCGGCCTTCCGGGGTTTCTTGGTACTTACAGGAGCAAGCTATTGGCGGAAATCACCGTGCGTGAAATGCTGGATGCGGGCGTTCACTTCGGGCACCGGGCAAGACACTGGAACCCGAAAATGGCGCCTTTCATATATGGAGAGCGCAACCAGCTTCACATAATCGATCTGGAGCAGACGGTACCGCTCTACAAGAAGACCTGTGAGTTCGTGCGATCGGTGGCGGCGCAGCGCGGCACCGTGCTTTTCGTGGGCACCAAGCGCGCCGCGCAGCATGCGATCCGCAACGAGGCCACGCGCTGCGGCATGCCGTACGTCAGTCATCGCTGGCTGGGCGGCACCCTGACCAACCTCAAGACCATCAAGAAATCCATCGCCCGCCTGGAAGAGCTCGAGGCGCTGGATGAAGAAACCCTGCGCGAGCGGTTCACCAAGAAGGAAGCACTCGGAGTCAAGCGCGAGCTGGCAAAGCTGAATCGTTCGCTGGGCGGAATCCGCTCGATGGACTCGCTTCCGGACGCGGTCTTCATCATCGATCTGGAACATGAGCGAATTGCGCTGAACGAAGCCAGGAAGCTCGGTATCCCGGTGGCCGCCGTTGTCGATACCAACTGCTCGCCGCAGGACGTGGATTACATGATCCCCGGCAACGATGACGCGATCCGCGCCGCCGAGCTCTATGCGCGGGGAATCGCCGACGCGATTCTCAAGGGGCGCGAGGAGATGCCGGAAATATCCCTGGGCGACGACGAGTTCGTCGAGCTCGACGAATCGGGCAAGCCCATTGCGCGCAGCGGACGCCCGCGATCAAGGGCCAAGACCCCGGCGCGCCTGCGTGGCGTGTCGCGGCGCATGCCGCGGCGCACCGCGGCGGTTGCGAGGGAACGGGAGGACCGGGACGCCAAGCCCGCTGAAGCCCCGGCCCCGGCGGTGGCCAAGGCGCCTGCCCAGGAGAGCGCTGCGGCGCCCGCACCGGCGCCGGCCGGAGAGGAAGCGGCAACGCCGGCCGAAGGGGAGGGCTAGCGAATGGCGATCACCGCGGCCCAGGTAAAGGCACTGCGCGAATCGACCGGCGCGGGCATGATGGATTGCAAGCGCGCGCTGACCGAAACCAACGGCGACGCTGAAGCCGCCCGCGACCTGCTGCGCAAGCAGGGCGCGGCGGCGGCCGAAAAGAAGGCCTCGCGGGCGGCCGCCGAAGGCGTGATTGCGGTAGCCGAGAGTTCCGGAGCCGTGGCCGTCGCAGAGGTGAACTGCGAGACCGATTTCGTGGCCAGGCGCGAGGACTTCCGGCTGTACGCGGCGTCGGTGGCGAGAACCGTGGCCGACCAGGCGCCTGCGAGCCTGGAGGACCTGCTGGCCCTGGACGTGGACGGACAGTCCCTGGAACAGACCCGTCAGGATGCGGTGGCGCGGATCGGCGAGAACATTTCGGTGCGGCGCTTCGAGCGTGTTCAGGCGCAGGGCGAAACATCCGTGTATGTGCACAACGACCGTATCGGCGTGGTCGTGGACATCGAAGGCGGCGACGCGGAACTGGGCAAGAACATCGCCATGCATGTGGCGGCAATGCGGCCGCAGCACGTATCCCCGGATGACGTGCCTGCCGATATCGTCGAGCGGGAACGCACTTTCCTGAGCGACCAGGCCGCCGAATCCGGCAAGCCCCCGGAGATCGTGGCGCGCATGGTGGAAGGACGTCTGCGGAAGTTTCTCGACGGCATCTGCCTGACCGGGCAAATATTCGTGCGGGACAGCAAGATGACCGTCGGCAAGCTGCTGTCCTCCCGAAAGGCTACGGTGCACGGATTCGTGCGCTTCGAGGTGGGCGAGGGCATCGAGCGCCCGGTCAGCGACCTCGCCGAAGAGGTCGAGGCTCAGCTTCGCGAGCACGGGTGAGCGCAGCACACTCGCTGCGTCGCTATGCCAAAGCTATGAGTTGGTGAGTGAGGGACCAGCAAGCCAGTCTTGATTTAGGCGGGAAACCGATTGCGGGCGACATCCTCGACCGCATCCGCAACGAGAGCCGCGACGAGGCCGAGAAAGGGCGCTGGTTCGAGCAGTTATTCATGCGGCTCGCGCTTCAGCAGCCGGAATTCGAGATCGACCGGATATGGCGCTGGCCCGATTGGCCCGAGCGCGAAGAGTTGACCGGCCTCGACGGTCGCGATATGGGCGTCGATCTGGTCGCGCAAAGAACATCGGGTGAATATGTCGCCATCCAGTGCAAGTGCTACGACGAGCGGCACACGCTGGGCAAGGGCGAAATCGACAAGTTTCTGGGCGGCTCGCAACAGCCGATCTTCCGTCTGCGCTGGATCGTGGCAACGTGCCGATGGGGGCCGATTGCCGAAAGGGCGATTCGTAACGCCCATCCCCAAGTCACGCAGATCGACTTTCGGCAGTATCTCAGTGTCGAGGTGGAGGAGCAGGATGCCAGGCGCCCTGTGCAGGAGCCTTGGCCCTTGCAGGAAGAGGCAATCGAGGATGCGGTTGGCGGGCTAACCAACCACGACCGGGGCCGCCTGATCATGGCCTGCGGCACCGGCAAAACCTTTACCGCACTTCGTATCGCCGAGCAAATCGTCGAGGACGGCAAGCGGATTCTCTTCGTTGCCCCGACTATCGCACTGGTCTCGCAAGCACGGCGTGAGTGGCTCAGGCAGACCACGCGCAAGCTTGAGTGCATTGTCGTGTGTTCCGATCCCACCGCCGGCGGACGAAACGAGAACGAGGACATTCGGATTTCCGAACTCGAATGCCCGGTCACCACGGATCCGGCCGACATCGCCTGGTCGCTCGACGGTGACGGCGCGACCAGGGTGGTTTTCTGCACATACCAATCGCTGGGACGGGTGACGGAAGCTCAGGCGAGCCATGGCGCGCCAGCATTTGATCTGGCCATCGCCGACGAGGCGCATCGCACGACTGGCGCGCTTCTCGATGGACGCAGGTTGAACCGCGCGCGACGGGTGGACTTCCAGGAGTTTCACGACGATACGCGGCTGCATGCGCGCAAGAGGCTCTACATGACGGCCACGCCGCGGATTTACACGCAACGTTCCAGGAGGAGGCTCGCGCAGCATGGCGTCGATGTGGTTGATATGGGCGACTACCACGTCTACGGCCCGGAACTCCACCGACTTCCGTTCGCCAAGGCCGTCGACCACCGAATACTCTCCGACTATCGGGTCATCGTTCTCGGCGTGAGCGAGGGCAGCGTCACGCCGGGCCTGCGTCGGCGGCTTGAAGGGCTCGATCCCTCTACAAAGCGTAAGCAGGCCCCGACGACCAATGACATGACACGCGTGCTGGGCGTGTCCCTAGCCCGGATGTTGCACGAGTGCGCTGAGATTGCGGGGCGCACGTCTGTTTTGGGCGTCATCGGGTGATGGCGGAAGCGAGTCGGTCTTGACCGGCGCTTTTGTGGAGCCTGGTTGCGGGATTTTTCCGCAGGATGGC
>CAYMQG010000109.1:0-12456 GCA_964392625.1 uncultured Gammaproteobacteria bacterium
AGAATCCGCTCGCCCTGCCATACGCCGTCCTGGAGCATGGCGATCGCCAGCCTCAGGAAGTTCTCCGCGGGCGCCAGCATACAGCATCCCGAGTGCGCCATGCCTGCGGGCCGGTTCACCCACACGGCGCCGCCCATCGCACCGATCTTCCGCCAGATTTCAGTGCCCACGAACTCCGAGTACCGCCGTGAGGTGGCGCGCTCGATCAGCACGGCGACCATGTCGCCCGCGGCGTTGTTGTACTCGTAACGCGTTCCCGGCTCGTCGATGACCGGGTATTCCGCCACGATGATCTCGTCGTGGCGCGGGTGCAGGAAGGTGCGGGAGAGTACGTCGGCCGGACCCTGGGGCGGAAGCTGCGGCAGAAAGCCGGCGCGCATGTCCAGCAGGTGCCGAACCAGGATCTTCCCGCGCCTGGGATCGTCCCGCCATTCGGTCACGAAATCGGCCACCGGCTGGTCAAGCGATGCGATATTGCCCAGCATGAGCGCCCGGCCGATGGCGAAGGCCGTGACCTGCTTCGCCAGGGAGAAGGAGTTGATCGGCGCAGCGTGCGTATGACCGCCAAAATAGGTTTCCCGCTCGATCTTCCCGTTGCGCCAGACGATGAACGCATTGGAATTGTTCGTCGCGGCATAGCGTTCAGCATCGTCCAGAGCCTGCTCCGATATCGTTCGCTCCGCGGCAGCCGCGACCGGCAGCGGCGTCCAGTCGGAGGCGCCAATAGTCTCCTCCCGATCGAAGTAGATCTCTTCGGCGACCGTGCGCACCTGCGCCTTCTCGTAGCGCTGCATATAGAGCGCTTCCTCTTCCGGCGAGAACGTGAGCCGGCCGGGAAAGTACTCCTCAGGCGTCTGCGCCTGCGCCAGGCCGGCAAGCGTGGCGCCGCAACACACCAGCGCAACAGCGCCGAGAAGCCGCGACAATATGGCCTTGCCGCGCCCAAAGTCCGCGTATCGGGCGTGGTGCTGCACCTTGTCGCCGATGGCGATGAATTCGTAGCCGAGTTCCTGACTGGCCCGTTGGTCCCAGATTCCGTCGCCGAAGTAGGTCCGCCGGCTCGCCTTTCGGCCGCCTAGCGCCCGTTGCTCGGCGATCTGCATGATTTCAGTGCGAGTGAAGGCGTCCGAACCCGATGCGAGGGGGATGGAGTAGCGATCGAGGCTGGCGGCGCGAAGCTTCATCCGCGCCGTTTCCTCCCAGCCTCCCGTGGCCAGCGCGATCGAAAAATCCGGAAGGGACTCGAGTTCGGCCAGAAAGGCGGCGGCGCCTTCGATTTCGGGCAACCGGCCTTCCCTTTCGCGCAGGTATTCAGCGACCAATCCTGCAAAGACGTCCTTGACTTCGGAGTGGATGCGAAGCCGGCCGGCTTTAAGCCCCGCGTTGTCGATGATTTCATCGAGGATCCCGCCATCGGTGACGTTGCGGTACGTGGACCAGTCGTCGCCGATCTCCACCCCGAGAACTTCCCGGACGGCCTGCACGTACAGTTCGGCGTCGAACTCGTCCGAGTCGACAAGCGTGCCATCGATATCGAAAAGGACGAGGTGCATCGGCGGCCGGCCCTGTATCTCTACCAGGCTTCGAGCCAGTCGGCGAGCGCGCCGGGCATGATGCCGTAAAGGGCGCAGTTGCCCGGGTGCAGGCTCAGCAACTCCCTCTCGCCTAAGTCGCGAAGCCGCGTGCGTTCCGCGGGACTGACCCGTTCCTCCACCCGGGCCCGGACGTGAGCGGCGGCCTTCTTCCTGCTCATTCCGGCCCGGACAACTTCGCCAACCAGTTCGCGCAAGACCCTTCCATGCTTGAGCCGAAACGGGTCCGGCTCACCGAGCATGTGGCGCACGGCAGCGTAGTGGCTGGCGGAATGACGGTAGCCGTGCACGAAAACCTCCACCAGCAATTGCCTGCGGCGCAGCTCGTAGACACCCACCATCGCCTGATCGTACACGGCGCGGGGTACTTTCTCGAACGTAAGGGGCGTCAGCCCGGCCCTGATCAGCGGAATGTTGGCAGCCAGACGGGCGACGCGCCTGTTGGCGGCATCGAAGGGGTGCCAGTACGGCAACTGCATAAGCAGGAAGAACGACTGTTCGAATGGGTCTTCAACAGCGCGCGCCGTGGCGAGTACTTGTTCAAAGGCCTCCCCGATCTCCCCGGGGGCCGCGGCAGGGCGAAAAGTCGACCCTGCAATGCGAGTCGAAGTCTCGCGCAAACGGCCCGCGGCCCCGGAATTGCCCAGAAGGTTGTCGGTCAGCAAGGCATGCAGACCGAACAGAATCGACCGATCCATGCCGGTCTCCCCCGGTTCGGCAACCAGGAACTCGACGGCGGCCTTGTGGTTGAGGATCATTTGGGTCTCACCCAGGTCCATGCCCGGCGCCGCTTCGCCCCGAGTGATGAGCCATCCGGTTTCCAGCAGCGAATAGCGGTTGCCTTCCAGCCGGCTGGAATTCCACGAAAGGTCCGTCACCAGCCTGGCCTTCAGATCGGCGTCGTAGGCGTCGGCCGCTCCTTCGCCGTCGCCCAGCCTGCCAATGTCAGCGAGCTCGGCGCGCTGCGCCCGGGAGAGGTAGTAGCTGTCGTTCGGGCGGTACGACTGCAGAAACGCAGGCGTGGCATCGACCCAGGCCCGCCGCTCAAGCGGCAGCCCGGCGAACTCCTGAATTCGACGGGCGGCGCTCGATTCAGGCGGTCCGCTGCTCAATCGAACTTCCCTTCGTGGCTGGGTGGGGCGTTCCCGCCCGACAGCATCGCCCGGAACCGGCGGAAGGTAGCGGGCCCAGCGCCCGGAGCCCACTCTTCGCAAGCGCCGCCGGTCCACCAGGTATTTCAGGCGGTATTGCAGCGTTCTGCGCGGCGGCGGGGCCGCGAGCACCTCGTGAACCTGCTGCGCGGTCAGGCCGGCCGACTGCCTCGCGACGGCAGATTCGATGGCCTGCAACTCTTCCTCGCGAATCCTCCGCGCCATTCGGCCAGTATATTGCGGATAGAATCTAAACGCAATATATGAGCATTACACGCAAGAATATATTGAAATATTGGATTCTTTATTGCGTATATGAATGACTATGATCAGTCCGTGAAATTGTCGAAGTTCGCGATAAACGTCAGGCCGAATGTGCGGCGCTCACCCAGGTATGCGTTGTATTGCCTGTTCGGCACGCCCACGGTCGCGCCGGACACGTACAGTTCGTCGAACAGGTTGCGGGCCCAGAGCCGCGCCTCGTACCAGCGCCCGATAACGCCGATGCTGGCGTTGGCGATGCTGCGCTCGGGCACCCAGGCCAGGTTCATCGCGTCGGCGTATTGCTTGGACTGGTATGCGATATCGAGGCGGATGTAGTACTCCTCGGCGAAGGCCAACGCCAGCTCGTCACGCCATTCGGTCCCGAACGTCGCCTGCACCTTCGACTGGCGCTGCATCTGATTGCCGCCCACGTGGCCGTCGATCGGGCATACGACATCGTCGCAAACCGAGGGCAACCCGCCCCATCGCTTGTCGAAAGTGCCTTCCTCGTAATTGGCGTCGCCGTAATAGGCGGACCCGCTCACGGTCAGATTCTCGGAGATCGCATAGGCGGCCTCCAGTTCAAACCCCTTGGAGCTCACGTCCCCAAGATTGGCGGTCAGCGAAAGCGACAGGTCGGCCGGGTTGCCCGGGTCCTGCGCCCTGATCTGCACGTCCGACCAATCGATCCAGAACAGCGATCCGTTCAGGCGCAGCCGCCCGTCCATCAGGATGTTCTTGGAACCGATCTCGTAGGTCCAGTTCTGGTCCTCGTCGAAGGTGCGGTCCTCCTCCCGAACGGACGAGGCATTGAAACCGCCCAGCTTGACTCCCTTGGCGACCGAAACGAACAGCAGCCGGTCTTCACTGAGATCGTACTCCAGCGTGATCCGCGGCGTGAACGAGGAGAACTCGTCCTCCAGCACCACGCCAGCGAACACCAGATTTCCGTCTAGCCCCTCGGATGGCCGATTGCCCTCGAACTTGTCGGTATTCGAATAGCGCACCTCCGCGCCGATGCGCGCGCGCCCGTCCATGAACGCGTAGCTGATCTCGGCGAACGGGGAGGTTGTCTTGTTCCTGTTTAGAAGATTCCTCAGGGGCACGTAGACGACGAATGCCGACCGGTCCAGAATATCGACCGGCTCTGTGGGCGCCGCGCTCAAGGGCCACATGGTGCTGAAGTTGGCGATATAGGCATCCCGGCTTTTCGTGTAGAAGTATCCGGCAGCGGCCCGCAATGGTCCGCCGGTGTCCCAAGACACCCTGATCTCGTGGGAATCCACTTCGAAGTCGCCTATGGGGCCGCTTTCAAAAACGCAGCCGGGCAACGGCGGGGTGGCGAACGGGCAACCCGGCAGGAGGTCCTTGTAACCGAGGGTCTTCGAATCCGCCTCCAACGTGCCATAGATGTATTCCACGGCTATCGAATCATTGACGGCCCAGTTGACCGAGCCGCGCGTGAACTGCGCGTTCAATTGCCGGGCATATCCTCTCGGGTCGCTCGGGATGACGTCCACCCAAAGCTCGCCGCAGTACAGGCGGTACCACTCGCCGCCATAGCCGAAGCCGGGCCGCCCCGCCGGCCGGACGTCCGGATTCCACTGGCCGCAGTTCAGCAAGTGGCTGTCCGCGCCCAGTTCGGCGAAGAAGTTCTGGGCCCGGTGTTCCCTGTCAAAGTCGTAGTCGTAATACGCCAGGTCGATGGTCAGGGCGTCACCGGGCGTAATGCGCAAGGCCAGGTTGGCCACCGAGCGCTCGTGCCCGCCCAGCCGGCCGTCGGTTCCTTGCTTGAAATCAACGTCCGGGAACGGGTGCGGGTTCTTCCAGGTGCCGTCAAACTCCGAGTAGTCGTATCCCGCAAGTACCGAAATCAGGCCGGGGACAATGGGTCCGGACACCGTGCCGGCCCAGTCGTAACGAGAATGACTGCCGGCCACGGCCTGCCCCTGCAGGTCCCACTCGTCGCCGGGCCTCCTGGGAATGTAGTTGATCGCGCCCATGAAGGCGTTGCGCCCGTAGCGGGCGCTTTGCGGGCCCTTGACCACCTCGACTCGCTCCATGTTGGCGAAGCCTAAGTCGGTCACGTAGCTGCGCGGAAGATACACGCCGTCGAAGAAAACCGATACGTTCTGCTCGCCTGACTGCAATATCGACACCTGGGTGGTGCCGCGCACGACCGGCGTGGTCCCTCCGGAGCCGCCGAAGTCCTCGAAATTGAATCCGGGGGTGAACAGCGCGACGTCGCGCATGTCCTGGATGCTGCGCTTCTGCAGCTCCTCCGCGGTGAACGCGGTGATGGACAGCGGAATGTCCTGGATCGCCTCTTCGCGCTTGCGCGCGGTGACCACGATCTCCTCCAGTTGGGCCTCCTGGCCGAATGCGATTTGAACCTGGGCAGGTCCGAACAGGATAGCCGCGGATACGGCCAGGCAAATCGGAAGTGCTTTACAGCGGTTGGTCATGGGATGTCCTCCCGTTCTCATGGGATCGAAAAATTGGCGGGTGCGCCGGCTTTCAGGCGTTGCGCGTCGCGCGCAGGGACCCGAGAAATCCAAGGCCTTTTTTGGAATCGCGCACGGTAAATCCGGCTTTTGCGATTTCTTTGCCGAAATGCAAGTCCTGGAATTCGTTGCGCCAGACCTCGTTGTTCCAGCGGTAGTCCCACCAGCGGCGGAAACTGCGATAGGGGGTGGGCGGACGCTGATCGGCCCGAAAATCGCCGGACTGAAACACACCGCCCGGGCGGGTAATCCGGTGCACCTCCTTCACGATCGCCCGTGTGACGGAAGCAGGTACTTCGTGAAACAGGATGTAGGAATACACCAGGTCGAAATGGCCTTCCGGAAAACCGGTGTCTTCGGCCAGGCCCTGAACGAAGTGCACTTCCTTGCCGAGGTCGGCTGCGCGCATGTGCGCGTAGCGGACCATCGGTCCGGAAACGTCAATGCCCCAGACTTCCGCGTCCGGGAACCGGTCCTTGAGCGCAACGGTCAGCCGGCCCGGACCGCAGCCCAGGTCGAGAATGCGTTTGAAGCGGCCATCTTCCGGTGGCTCCGCCGTGGAGGCGACCAGCTTCTGCCGCTGGTCCTGTTCGTTGCCCATCCGGAAGTGATTGGTGCCGTAGTGATAAATGTAGCCGGCGAAGGGATCACCCACATATCCGCCGGGCTGGATGTGAATTTCGTGGGAAGCGTATTCCGGAACCTTGAAATCGGGGTCCAGCGTCACCGAGCCCGGACCTGCCTTTTCGGCGGCGTCCAGCTCGGCCATGTAGGCGTCGGCGTTGGCGTGGAATTCGTCGGCAACCAGCTTCCAGCAATGCTGCTGACCGGTGATCCAGTAGCGAACGCTGGCGCCCACGATCGGGTCGCCCTCAAGGGCCGCCTGGACCTGCTCCAGCGGAACGTCGCCCTCGGGATCAATGCCCTTCGCCTTGAAAATGGCATTGGCCCGTTCCTCGGCGACCCTGCCCAGCGGTCCCTGCACCCAGGCCCTGAAACCGGTCAGGAACTCGTGCCGGCTCTCCAGGTCCAGGCTGGGCATGCGCTCCTGTATGCCCACGGTGCCGCGCGGCTCGATGTCGAGCGGCAAGGAAGACGGTGCGGCCGTGGACGCGCTCGCCTTGCGCGTGGCCGCCGTGGCCGAAAAGGCCGCGGCCAGGGACCCCAATATCGTGCGTCGGTTCATCATGACTGGTCACCTCCCATGCCCGAGCGATTCGTCGGACCCTCGGCGCCCGGCCGGTCATGGAACCCCCTCGTCGGTTGGCCTTCGAACGAATGCCCCACCGTGATCGAACCAAAGGTCCGCTCGATGAAACGGTCGCGCTCGGCACGCCAGGACGCCTCCTCCTCGGCACTCGGCATGTAACCCTCGATCATCTCGCGCGTCACCTTCCCATGGTCCTCCAGCAATCGCTCCATGATCTTCACGCGCCGGGCCTGCGCCCAGATCTCCGTGCTCACCGACACCAGCGCCGTCATCAGATGATCCATCGCCGGATCCTTCATGAACGTCGCCCGGTCCGTGTCGGACTTGATGAAATCGGCCGTGTAGCCGGGATTGTCGGTCATATAAACCCCTCCCACTCCGCGATTCGAGTATACACGCGGCCGCCCATGCCGCACAGCGGCCCCGGGGCCTGTTGGAACTAGTCGCAACGCTGAGCGTATTCCTGTTCCTTCAGCCGCCAGGTGACTTCACCATCCGGGGCACGGGTTGCATCGGACGTGACGCTGCCTGCGCCCTCCAGGTGGGAAAGCAAGCCTTCGACGACGCCGTGGGGCGGGTTTCCAAAATCTTCGCCCAGTCCCATCCGTTCGTGAATTTGCGCAGCCGTAAGTCCGGCCGGCTTCCCATAGGCATGAAACAACACGTCCAGGACCGCTTCGTTCATGTGCGAAAGGCCGATCCGCGTCAGGTGCCTGATTCTTCCTGCGATGGTCAAGACAATTCTCCTAAGTGGACTGATGTCGCAAACTGAGTGCCGGAGCTGACTTTGGGGATATGGCGCGCCCGGAGAGATTCGAACTCCCGACCTTCTGGTTCGTAGCCAGATGCTCTATCCAGGCTAAGCTACGGGCGCGCAGCCGCGGATTATATTAGGCTGCGGGCGTCGGTTTCGGCGCCGGTTCGCGTTGCCCCGGGGCGCAGGTAGATTCCTTCCCTGTAGAAGCGCTCCAGCGAGTCCTTCATCGCCGCGAAGTTCGCGTACGGGTTCTCCTGCGGGTCGCCGGCCCACAAATCGCCCGGCAGGCCGTGGCCCTGTTCGTACCAGTCCACGTAGCTGCGCGGCTCGTCCCAGATCAGCATGTTGGCGGACGCGTTGGCTCGATAGCGGCGCAGCTCGGCCAGGTCCAGGTTGGCCTGGAAGCTCACCTTGCCCGAAGTGTCGGCCTCGCCCAGCAAGCGCCCGTCATAGCCGATGATGCGCGTATAACCGCGCAGGAACGTGCCCGGATGCACGGCATGCGGGTCGAAGTACTCGCCGCCCGGGCGCGGCGCGAGGATATAGGCGCCGTTGTCGTGGGCCCGGGTCATGCGGCATTCCTCCCACGGCCGCCGGCCGGCGCCGTGCGGATCGGAAGTGCAGTGAATGATGACTTCCGCGCCGCGTTTCGCCAGCATGTGCGCCGTTTCCGGCACCGTATGGTCGAAACACACCATGGCGGCGAGCTTGCCCAGCGGCGTGTCCACCACCGGGAACAGCGCGTCGTAGCCCAGTTCCTCGACCAGCCGCGAGTAAATGCTGCCGGGCGTCGTGTCGGGCAATTGCCCCCAGATGTCGGCGCAATGCAGCTTGCGGTAGTGCAGGATCAGGTCGCCGGAATCGTTGAGGATGAAAGCGGAGTTGAACACGCGTTCGGGAAAGCGCGGGTCCTTCTCGAACGTCGAGCCGGCCACGTAAACGTGGTTCTTCTGCGCGAATTCGCTCAACACGTCCGTCTCCGGCCCCGGATAAGTGATCGCGATGCGCTCCAGGGTCTTCGGCGTGCGTTTGCCGAAGCCGCCGGAGCCTGTCATGAAGAATTCGGGGAAGCAAACCAGCCGGACATTGGGAACGAAGGCGCTGCGGGCGGCCAGGCCGATGGCCTCGTCGAGGTTCTGCCTGAGGATCTCTTCGGGATTGGGCGTGTCCATGTGGATCACGCGGAACTCGTTCTGAACCAGCAGCGCCGAGTACTGGTCCTCGGTCGGCCCGTCGATGCGGTTGGCTTCGGCCTGCGCCGCAATCCGCCGGCCGGCTTCCTCGCGCCATCCGTCGCGGGTCGCCGGCATCTCGCTGGCGGCGGCCTGGTCGGCGGCGGCGGCCTGCAGGTAGCCCGGCGCGTAGAGCATGCTGCGCATGTACACGGGCTGGTTCATGAACAGCGTGGAGCGCTTGCGGCGCAGAAACTCGATGCTGAAGTCGGGCTTGAGGTAACTCTCGCCCTGACCGGCCTCCTCCACCGTCTGCTGGTCGTGCAGGTAGAGCGCGGAGGCGCAGGGCAGGCGCACGTCCACGTCGCCCGACAGCTGCGAGTGCGGAGTGGCGACCGCCACGTAGGCGGAACTCTCGTAGGCGCGGGTGCGGCGCGCGCGCAGGCGGCTTTCGAAGCCGGCGTCGCGACGCTCGCGGCAGGGGTTCAGGATCACTTCGGCGCCGTTGTATGTCAGCACCCGGGCATAGTGCGAATACAGAATGTCCTCGCCGGTGAGAATCCCCAGCCGGCCCAGCGGCGTGTCCAGCACCGGCAGATCGGCTGGCCTGCCCAGCTCGCAGGCGCTGTCGGTGAATCCTTCGATGAAGTCGGGTGTGATCTTCGGAACGCGCAGGGCCGTGTTGCCGTCGGGGCCCACGACGAAACCCACCGTTTGCGGCTCGTCCGAATGGGCCGCCAGCACCGGCACGGCGCCGGCGATGTGGATTCCATGGAAGTTCGACGCAGCGCCGGCCTCGGCGAGCAACTCGCGTTCGGGCCGGAGCTGCTCCCAGTCGGCCTCACCCAGCGGCAACAGCAGCAGCGAGCCGCCGATGTCGCCGAATTGCAGGGCGGCAGCCTCGGCCAGGCTGAGCAGCCGCGCGCCGGTGGCATCCGCATGCCACGGTTCCTGGGTAATGATCAACATTTGCAATGCCCCCCGGAATGTTGTTGCGTCAGCCGTTCCCCAATCCGGGAATCCGGTGTTCGCCGGTGGCGATGCTGACGTTCTTGGTTTCCATGTAGAAGTCGAAGCTGTAGTCGCCGCCGTCGCGGCCGATCCCGCTGGCCTTCATGCCGCCGAATGGCGCAGGCAGATGGCGCACGTTCTGGGAATTCACCCAGATCATACCCACTTCCAGCGACTCGGATAGGCGCCGCGCGCGATCCGGATCGGAGGTCCAGAGGTAGGCGGCCAACCCGTAACGCGTATCGTTGGCCTGGGACAGGGCGTCGGCTTCGTCGGTAAACGGGATGGCGGTCAGTACGGGGCCGAATATCTCTTCCTGTGCAATCCGCATGTCGTTGCGCGCGCCGGTAAAGAGCGTGGGCTGGACGTAGTGACCCGGCCAGGGCAGTTCCGCGCGGGCGCCTCCGGCGGAAATGGTCGCACCCTCGTCCCTGGCGATGTCGAAGTACGAGCTGACCTTCCCGAGGTGATCCGGGTGAATCAGGGGGCCGACCTCGGTATCCGGGTCCAGCGGGTGGCCGACCCGGATGGCCCGCGCCCGCCCGGCTACGCGCTCCACGAACTCGTCATGAATCGACTGCTGCACCAGGAGGCGGCTGGAGGACGTGCAACGCTCGCCGTTGAGGCTGTAGATCATGAACACCACGGCATCCAGCGCCCGTTCCAGGTTGGCGTCATCGAACACGATGACCGGGTTCTTCCCGCCCAGCTCGAAATGCACCCGCTTCAGCGTCGGCGCGCCCTGGGCCATGATGCGAGCGCCGGTGGCCGACTCGCCGACAAAGGCGATGGCCCTGATGGCATCGTGCTCGGTCAGCGCCCTGCCCGCTTCCTCTCCGATGCCCTGCACCGTATTCAGGACGCCGGGCGGCAATCCCGCCCGGTCGCAAATTTCCGCGAGCAGTTGCGCGGTGAGCGGGCTCCATTCGGCCGGCTTGTGCACGACCGTGCAACCGGCCGCCAGGGCCGGCGCGATCTTCCAGGTGGACAGCATGAAGGGCGTGTTCCACGGCGTGATCACGCCCACCGGACCGATGGGCTGGCGCATCGTGTAGTTGTCGTGTTCGCCGGCAGGCAGCGATACGCCGCGTCGCGCATCCGGGGCGCGGTCGGCGAAAAACCGAAAATTGACGGCCGCGCGCGTCGCGGCCTTGGTGGTGAAGCGCAACGCCTGGCCGGTGTCCATCGATTCGACCAGGGCGATCTCGTCGGCGCGCGCTTCGATCGCATCGGCAATTTCGTGCAGCATCCGGGCGCGGCGCTCGCCGGACACGGCGGCCCAGCCGGGGAAGGCGTCACGGGCGGCGATGCAGGCCGCGTCGATGTCCGCCGCGCTGCCGGCGGCGACGCGATTGATCAGCGCGCCGTCGGCGGGGCAATGGTTGGAGAACGTCTCACCGGATGCGCCCGCGCAAACCCGGCCGCCGATGAAATGGCCCTGTACGTCGGCGGCGAAACGCTCGATGTACGGGCGGCAGCGTCTCAGGTTTTCTTCCAGTGTCGGGGGCACTTGCCACTTTCCCTGTTCAGCGGTGGGCCGGATATTATCCGCCCCGGAACGGATCGCGCGCCAGCATGGTCACATTATTCTGCCAGCCGCGCGGCAGCATGCGACCCCGGAGCGCGCGCTTGCCCAGGTAGTTGTCCAGCGTCTTCCCGCGCAGCGTCATCCTGCGTTCCCCGCAATGCACGATCAGCCGGTCGCGCGGGCCGACGATCGTCGCCGCGGCCAGCCGTTCACCGTTCTTCAGCCCGATCAGCAGCACGCCGCGGCCGGCGGCCGATTCCGGCAGTTCGTCGACGCCGAACAGCAGCAAGCGCCCGTCGCCGGACACCGCGGCAACGCGGCACGGCGAATCGAGCACGGGAACCGGCAGCAGCGGCTCGGAGTCTTCGGCCAGGTTCAGAAACGCCTTGCCGGCGCGCGAACGCGAAAACAGCTTCGCAGTCGATGCTACGAACCCGTGACCGCGGGTTCCGCATACCAGCCATCGAGACCCTGGATCGCCCCCCATCACGCCGCTCCAGCGCTCTCCGTCCGCCACGTTGAATCGGCTGGACAGCGGTTCGCCGTGCGTGCGCGCCGAGGGCAGGCTGTGCGCCGGGAGCGTGTAGACGCGCCCTTCGCTGCTCAGGAACACGACCTGCTGATTCGACTTGCACTGGAGATCGCAGAGCAGTTCGTCTCCGGGACGGAAACTCAGGGCCGCGCTGTCCAGTTCATGTCCCTTGCCGGCGCGGGCGAAGCCGTGGCGCGACAGCACGACGGTAAGCGGCTCGGCCGGGGTCACGTCCTCCTCCTGGTATGCCGCCGCCGGCGCGGCGTCCACGACGATCCGCGTCCGGCGTTCGTCGCCATGCTCCTCGACCAGCTCGCGGAATTCCGCGATCATGAGCTTGTCGAACTTCGCCCTGTCCGCCAGCGTCGCTTGCAGCACCTCGCGTTCGGCCTCGAGTTGGTCCTGCTCCGCCAGCAGCTTCTCCTCCTCGATGCGGGCCAGGTTGCGCAGCCGGATGTTGAGAATGCCCTCGGCCTGCTCGCGGCTCAGCCTGAATCGCTCCATCAGGCGCGCCCGGGGGTCGTCCTCGTTACGCACGATGGCGATGACCTCGTCCAGATTGAGGTAGGCGATCATCAGGCCTTCCAGGACGTGCAGGCGCATCGACACCTGGTCTTCGCGATGCTTCAACCGGCGGCGAAGCGTGGCGCGCCGGAACCTCAGCCATTCCACCAGCATGCCGCGCAGGTCGCGGACCCGCGGGCGGCCGTCCTCGCCGATGACGTTCAGGTTCAC
>CAYMQG010000110.1:0-32254 GCA_964392625.1 uncultured Gammaproteobacteria bacterium
GTGCTGGCGGCCCTGCACGCCACGATCGAACTGAGGCTTCCGATCAACCTGGTGGTCCTGGCGGCGGCAGTGGAGAACATGCCCAGCGGCCGCGCGACCAAGCCGGGCGACATCGTCAAGGCGATGTCCGGCGAAACCATAGAGATCCTCAATACCGACGCCGAAGGCCGGCTGATACTGGCGGACGCGCTCTACTATTCGCTGCGCTACAAGCCGTCCAAGGTGGTGGACGTCGCCACGCTGACGGGCGCCTGCCTGATGGCGCTGGGCCGCCACTACAGCGGCCTGTTCGCCAACAACGACGACCTCGCCGAGGAGCTGCGCGCGGCGGGCGAGAAGGCCGACGATCCGGCCTGGCGGTTACCCATGGGGCCGCAATACATGCCGGAACTGAAGAGCAACTTCGCCGACATGGCCAACATCGGCTCACGATTCGCCGGCGCGACGACCGCCGCCTGCTTTCTGTCGCGGTTCGTGAAGAACGCGCACTGGGCGCACCTGGACATCGCCGGCACGGCATGGAAAACCGGAGGCAGCAAGGGCAGCACGGGCCGTCCGGTGCCTTTGCTCACCGAGTTCCTGCTGGGCCAGTAGCCGGCCGACCCTTCGATTTCGCCCCTCCATGCCCCCTTCTTCCGGGAAACGCATGAACGGGCTTGCGCTGGCGGAACGCTACAGGCCCGCCGACATCGAAGGCGGGGCTTACCGGCGGTGGGAGGAGGCGGGATGGTTCGCGCCGAGCGGGGACGGCCCGCCGTTCTGCATCGTCATACCGCCGCCCAACGTGACCGGCAGCCTGCACATGGGGCACGCTTTCCAGGACACGGTGATGGACGCGCTCACCCGCTACCATCGCATGCGCGGCGACTGCACGCTCTGGCAGCCGGGCGTGGACCACGCTGGCATCGCCACCCAGATGGTCGTGGAGCGGCAGCTCGAGACCGAGGGCCTGAGCCGCCGCGAACTGGGCCGCGAGGAATTCGTGCGGCGGGTCTGGACCTGGAAGGAGTCGTCCGGCGGGCGTATCGGGGACCAGTTGCGGAGGCTGGGCGCGTCGCTGGACTTCTCGCGCGACTGCTTCACGCTGGACGAAGCGCGCAGCCGGGCGGTGACGGAAGTCTTCGTGCGCCTGCACGAAGAAGGCCTGATCTACCGCGGGCAGCGGTTGGTGAACTGGGACCCCGTGCTGCAAACCGCCCTGTCCGACCTGGAAGTGGCGTCAACCGAGGAGGACGGCCACCTGTGGCGTCTGCGCTACCCGCTGGTGGACGGCGAGGGCGCGGTGGAGGTGGACACGACACGCCCCGAGACCATGCTTGGCGACACCGGCGTGGCCGTGCATCCGGCCGACGAGCGTTACCGGCCACTCGTGGGCCGGATGGTGCGCCTGCCGCTGACCGGACGGGAAATACCCATCGTGGCGGATGAAGCGGTGGACCCGGAGTTCGGCACCGGTTGCGTCAAGGTCACTCCCGCGCACGACTTCACCGACTACGAAATCGGCCGGCGCAACGGCCTGCCCGCAATCAACGTGCTCACCCCCAGGGCCCGTATCAACGACGCCGCGCCGCCGGCATTCGTCGGCCTCGACCGCTTCGATGCCCGCAACGCGGTGGTGGAGGCGCTCAAGGAACGAGGGGCGTTGGCGAGCGTCAGGAAGCACCGCCATGCCGTTCCGCGGGGCGACCGCTCGCAGGCCGTGCTGGAGCCGTTCCTGACCGACCAGTGGTACGTGCGCGCGGCGCCGTTGGCCGAATCTGCCATCGCCGCGGTGGAGGACGGGCGGGTGCGCTTCGTTCCGGAAAACTGGGCGGCCACCTATTTCGAGTGGATGCGCAACATCGAGGACTGGTGCATCAGCCGGCAGCTCTGGTGGGGGCACCGGATACCGGCCTGGTACGGCGAGGACGGCGAGGTATTCGTGGGCCGCGACGAAGCCGAGGCGCGCCGCCGGCACGAGCTGCCGGACGACTACCCGCTGCGGCGGGACGACGACGTTCTCGACACCTGGTTCTCGTCCGCCTTGTGGCCGTTCTCCACCCTCGGCTGGCCGGAGGAAACGCCGGAGCTGAAGCGCTTCTATCCGGGCACGGTGCTGGTCACCGGCTTCGACATCCTGTTCTTCTGGGTTGCGCGGATGATCATGATGGGCCTGAAGTTCATGGGCGACGTGCCGTTCAGGGAGGTGTACGTGCACGGACTGATCCGCGATCACGAAGGACAGAAGATGTCCAAGTCCAAGGGCAACGTGATCGACCCCCTGGACCTGATCGACGGCGTGGACCCGGACAGCCTGGTGGAGAAGCGAACGGCCGGACTGATGCAGCCGCAACTGGCGCCGGGGATCGAGCGCGCCACGCGCAGGCAGTTCCCCGAAGGCATCCCGGCATTCGGCGCCGACGCCGTGCGGTTCAGCTTCGCCGCCATGGCCAGCACCGGCCAGGACATCCGCTACGACCTCGACCGGACCGCGGGCTACCGCAATTTCTGCACCAAGTTGTGGAACGCGGCCCGCTTCGTCTTCATGCAGCAGTCCGGGAGCGAGGGCGTCCCGCGCGGGAAAGAGGACGTCCCGTCCTCAAGACAGGCTTACCTGGGACCCGCCGACCGCTGGATCGTCTCCCGCCTGGGCAAGGCGCTCAGGGCGACCGCCGAAGGGCTGGACGGCTACCGGCTGGACCTGGCCAGCCGCGCCATGTACGACTTCGTCTGGCGCGAATACTGCGACTGGTACCTGGAGCTGGCGAAGATCGTGCTCGCGGGCGACGACGCACAGGCCGCCGCGGCGGCCCGGCATACGCTGGTTCGCGTGCTGGAGACCGTGTTGCGGGCGCTGCATCCCATCATGCCGTTCATCACCGAGGCGCTGTGGCGGCGCACCGCGCCGTTGGCGGGAACCGGCGGCGAGAGCGTCATGATCGCGCCCTGGCCGGACGCCGATGGTTTTCCCGAGGACCGCGAGGCCGAAGCCGAAATCGAGTGGCTTCAGGGATTTGTCCTTGGAATACGGCAGATTCGCGGTGAACTGGACCTGCCGCCCGGCCGCCGCCTGGAAGTGCTGGCCCAGGGCGGCCGCCAGAAGGACCGTGAGCGGATGGAATCGCTGGCGGGGCTTCTCTTTCCGATTGCAGGCGTGGACAATCTCACGCTGCTGGACGCCGACGCCGAGCCGCCGCCCTCCGCGTCCGCCCTGCACGGCGAACTGAGGCTTCTGACGCCGCTGGCCGGCGTCATCGACCCGGCGGCCGAGCGCGCCCGGCTCGGCAAGCTCCGCGCCCAGGCCGAGAAGGCCCTGCTCGCGGCCGAGAAGAAACTCGCCAACGACCAGTTCCTGGCCAAGGCACCGCCCGAAGTCGTCCAGGCCACCCGCGACCGCGAAACCGAACTTAGCGGCACCCTCGAGCGCCTGGAGGAACAACTCGCACGCCTCGAAAGTCTTTAGCCTCCTCCCGCCGGGCCGGTAAAGCCTTTTTCACGCGCCGGTGAGTACACTTGACCGGAATGCGCGCGCGGCGCGCGGGAGTGGCCAATGGCCGAACGATCATTCGCAAAGGAAGTTGAACAGCTGCGCCTGACCGCGGGCGAGGAATTCCGCGGCGAAGGCATACTCGCCGTCACCAAGGCGCTGCTCCAGTCCGGCGTGGCCTACGTGGCCGGCTACCAGGGCGCTCCCGTCTCGCACCTGATGGACGTGCTGGCCGACGCCGGCGAAATCCTGGACGAACTGGGGGTGCACTTCGAGTCCAGCGCCAGCGAGGCCACGGCGGCCGCCACGCTGGCCGCTTCCATCAACTATCCCCTGCGTGGCGCGGTGACCTGGAAATCCACCGTTGGCACCAACGTGGCCAGCGACGCGCTCGGCAATCTCGCTTCGGCCGGGGTCAAGGGCGGCGCGCTCGTCATTCTCGGCGAGGACTACGGCGAGGGCTCCAGCATCATGCAGGAGCGCACCCATGCCTTCGCGATGAAATCGCAGCTCTGGCTGCTCGATCCCAGGCCCCGCCTGGACAGCATCGTGACCGCGGTGCAGCAGGGCTTCGAGCTGTCCGAGGCCAGCAATACGCCGGTGATGCTGATGCTGCGCATCCGCGCCTGCCACCTGTACGGGAGCTTCATCGCCAGCGACAACCGCCGTCCTCCGTTCACCGCCGCGGACGCGCTCAACGCGCCGCAGCGCGACCCGTCGCGCATCATCCTGCCTCCCTTCACCTACGAGCAGGAACGCGAGAAAACCGAACAGCGCTGGCCGGCGGCGGTGCGCTTCATCCGGGAAAACAGGATCAACGAATTCATCGACGGTCCGGAAAGCAAGCTCGGGATCGTGCTGCAAGGCGGCCTTTACAACGGGGTCCTGCGGGCGCTGGAACTGCTCGGCCTGGCGGACGGCTTCGGCAGCTCGCGGTTGCCCTTGTACGTGCTCAATGCCACCTACCCTCTGGTCGAGGAGGAATTCGTGCGATTCGCAGCGGGCAAGCGCGCCCTCCTGATCGTGGAGGAAGGCCAGCCCGAGCATATCGAGCAGGCCGCCAACCAGTACCTGCGCCGCGCCGACCTGAACACGCGGATCGTCGGCAAGGGTCCCTTCCCGATGGCGGGCGAATACACCGGCCCGGTGCTCAAGGAGGGAATTCGCGCCTTTATCGAAGAGCACAGCCCCCGCCCGCTGAATCCGGTCACCGAGCAGCCGCTGCTTCCCGCCTCGCAACTGGCCGCCAAGGTGCCGGAGCGGCCGTCCGGCCTTTGCACCGGCTGCCCCGAGCGTCCTCTGTTCTCCTCGCTCAAGCTGCTGCAGAAGGAGGTCGGCCCGGTGCACGTGAGCGCCGACATCGGCTGCCATTCCTTCGCAACACTCGAGCCCTTCCAACTGGGCGCCAGCATGCTCGGCTACGGGCTGGGCAGTGCGGCGGCCTCGGCATTGCATACGCAAGGCGAGAGGCGTCCCGTGTCGATCATGGGCGACGGCGGCTTCTGGCACAACGGACTGACCAGCGGCATCGGCAATGCGGTGTTCAACGAGCACGACGGCGTGACCATCATCGTGGACAACGGTTACGCGGCGGCAACCGGCGGTCAGTGGATCCCATCGTCGGAAGCGGACGCCCCGCGCCGCACCGCCCGCCTGTCGATCGTCGACGCCGTGCGCGGCGTGGGCGTGCGCTGGGTGCGCAGTCTCGATACCTACGACATGAAGGGCACGCTCAAGGTCCTGCGGGAAGCCATGAGCACGCGCGAGAAGGGGCCCAAGGTGATCGTGGCCCAGGGCGAGTGCCAGCTCAATCGCCAGCGGCGCATACGGCCGCTGCTCAACCGGCTGCGCAAGGCCGGCAAGCGGGTCGCGCGCAAGCATTACGGCGTGGACGCGGAAACCTGCACCGGCGATCATTCCTGCATCCGCCTTTCCGGCTGCCCGTCCCTGACCGTCAAACCGAACCCCGATCCTCTGCGGCAAGCGCCGGTGGCGGCGGTGGACCACGACTGCGTGGGTTGCGGAGTATGCGGCGAAGTCGCGCACGCGGCCATTCTTTGTCCATCGTTCTACCACGCCGAGCTGGTGGACAACCCCGGCGCGGTCGAGCGGCTTGTACAGCAGCTGCGCCGCAGGCTGCTCGGCTTCCTCCAGAGTCGCAACCAGCGCAAGCGGGCTCTCGCGTGGTAGCCGGGGAGCCGTCCGCGCAAGTCTTCAAGCTGGCCATCGCCGCCCTCGGCGGCCAGGGCGGCGGCGTATTGACCCAATGGCTCCTGGGCGCGGCCGAAGCCAGCGGCTTCATTGCGCAGGCGACTTCGGTTCCGGGCGTCGCCCAGCGCACCGGCGCCACTCTCTACTACCTGGAATTCTTCCCCCGCGCGGCCGCGCAGGCGGCGGGCGCCGACCCGGTGCTTTCGCTGATGCCGCAGCCGGGCGACGTGGACCTGGTAGTCGCATCGGAACTGATGGAAGCGGGCCGCGCCATGCAGCGTGGACTGGTGACGCGTGATCGCACCACGCTGGTCGCGTCCACCCACAGGGTATTCACCATTGGCGAAAAATCCGCGCTCGGAGACGGGCTCGCCGACAGCGATTCCGTCCTCCAGGTCGCGCGGGCCATGGCGAAGCGCCTGGTGGCGCTGGACATGGAGGCCCTGGCCCGGGAACACCGCAGCGTGATCAGTTCGGTCGTGCTGGGCGCCCTGGCGGGCTCCGGCGCCCTGCCCTTTCCCGCCGACGCCTGCGAGCAGGCGATCCGGGCGAGCGGCAGGGCCCTGGAGCGCAACCTCGCCGCGTACGAAGCCGGCAAGACGCGCGCCGGGGCAGCGGGCGGTGGAGACGCCGCCGGGTCGAGTCCGGACTCCGCATCGCTCTACGACCCGGTGCCGGCTCCCCGCAACCCGAAGGCGAAAGCGCTGATGGAACGCGTTTCCAATGAATTCCCCAGCCCCTGCGCGAACCTGCTGGGAATCGGCGTGCACCGCCTGGTCGACTACCAGAACCACCGCTACGCCGGCCTGTACCTCGACCGGCTGCGCTCCATCCTCGGGCTCGACAGCGCGGCCCGCCAATACACGCTGCTGCTCGAGTCCGCCCGCGGCCTGGCGCTGTGGATGAGCTACGAGGACACGGCGCGGGTCGCCGACCTCAAGACCCGCGCGGCCCGCTTTGCCCGCGTGCAAGCGGAAGTCGGCGCCGGCGGGGGCCAGCTCATGCGGATCGTGGACTACCTGAGTCCGCGGGTGGAGGAAATCTGCGGCAGCCTGCCGGCCTGGCTGGCGGCGCCGCTGATGAGGTGGGGCTTCACCCGCCGGATACTGCAGGCCTTCACCGGCGGCAGGAAGATCTCCACCGACCGTCTCTGGGGATATCTCCTGATGCGCGCGATGGCGCGCACGCGCGCCTGGCGGCTGAGCTCCCTGCGGCACCGCGAGGAGGATGCGCGCATTGGCGAATGGCTGGCCACACTGGCGGAGTTGGCTCCTCAGGACTACGAACTTGCGGTGGAAATGGCGGCCTGCCAGCAACTGGTGAAGGGCTATGGCGAGACCTTCGAGCGGGGCCTGAGCCGCTACCGCGCCATCAGCGAGGCGCTGCCGACACTGCGGGGCGGCGGCGATCCGGCAAGCGCCGTGCGCGAGTTGCGCGATGCGGCGCTGGCCGATGAAGAGGGCAGGAAATTCAAGGCCACCCTGGCCCGGCTATGCGAAAATCGCCCGGCCACATGAAGTCGCAAATCGCAGGTCTGCTGAACGCCGGCTCCCGCCCTCTGAACCTGCTGGGCGCAGCCGCCTGTTTCCTCCTGTTCAGCTACGCGCTGTTCGCCGAGCACGTTCAGGGCTACGAGCCCTGCCCGCTTTGCATCCTGCAACGGCTTGCGGTGGCAGGGATGGGTCTGGCTTTCCTGCTCGCGGCCGTGCATCGGCCGGCGAACTGGCTTCGACATGCGTATTCGGGGCTGTGCAGCGCCGTCGGGCTGGCCGGAGGCGGTGTGGCGATACGCCACCTGTGGATCCAGAGCCAGCCCGAGGGCACCGTGCCTCCCTGCGGAGCCGGCTTCGATTTCATCGTGGAGAACTTTGGCATCGTGACCGCCGTTCGCGAGGCCCTCACCGCGTCCGGCGAATGCGCCGAAGTCGACTGGTCGCTGCTCGGGCTCTCGATGCCCGGCTGGGTCCTGCTGGCCCTTCTGGGCCTGACCGCCTGGGCAGTCTGGTCGAATTCCCTTGCCCGCCGCTAGCCGGCATTCCTCAGATCCCCAAGATTGCGGGGTTTTGCCGAGACCGGCCAGCCGGTTACACTTCGGACGGCGCCGGGCAATCGGCCCTTTTTTCGCGAAACAACTCCTTTGGGAGGCCCTTGTTTGCCATGAGACCTGCTGAAATCTGCCGTACGCTCCGCAAAAGACACCCGGCGCGACACCTGCCCCCCCTCGCGTTGCTGCTGGCCGCTTCGGCCCTGGCCGCCCAGCAGCCGGCCCTGGAAGAAATCGTGGTGACCGCTCAAAAGCGCGAACAATCGCTGATGGACGTGCCGATTTCCGTGACGGCCGTCGGAGCGGAAGCATTGGCCGCCAACGCTATAACGGACATCTATGACCTGCAGGCCGTCGTGCCCTCACTTGAGGTCAACGCGGTCGATCCACCTTCACAGGGCACCGCCTTTGCCTTGCGGGGGCTGGGCAACTCGGTGTTCAACATGGGGTTCGACCCGGCCGTTGCGGCGTTCGTGGACGGGGTGTACCGGAGCCGGTCCGGACTGCTGTCGGCGTCCGATTTTCTGGACCTGGAGCGCGTCGAGGTCCTCAAGGGGCCGCAAGGCACGCTGTTCGGAAAGAACACCACGGCCGGCGTCATACATTTCATCAGCCGCAAGCCCGACTTCGAAGGCCCCAGCGGCATGATCGAGGCGGGGCTCGAGGAATATGGACGGTATCGCATCAAGGGCTCGGCAAACCTGGTGGCCAGCGACAGCGTCGCGTTTCGATTTGCCGCGACCTATGCCCAGGGCGACGGCTGGCTGGAACTCATCAATTCGGGTGAGGAAATCCACGACCTGGACCGCTTTGCGCTGAAAGCCCAGGCGCTGTTCAATGTTTCCGAAAGCCTGCAGGTGCACGTAGTCGCGGACTACGCGACGCTCTCCGAAGTCTGCTGTGCGCCGCTTCGCATCGTCAATGATCCCCTGAGCCCACTGGTCAACGGCGGCGCCGCCGCTGCCGCCGGCTCCGGGATCGTCGATCCGCCGGACCTGGACGCCCTGGTGGCGGAGTCCAATCTGCCGCCGGAATACGACGCCGACGATGCCGGAATCAGCGTCGAAGTAACGCTGGAGCTCGGCGCAATGACGCTTACTTCCATCACCGGCTGGCGCAATTTCGAGGACACGAACGTCAAGGACAACGACTTCTCGGGCGTGGACACGCTGCGCAGCAACCAGAGCCTTCCCGAAGTCAGCCTGGTTTCCGAGGAACTGAGGCTGGCCGGCGCCAGCGGCAATATCGACTGGATGGTGGGCGGCTTCGTTTCGCGCGAGAACATCGAACTGATCAACGAATTCATCTGGGGGCCGCAGATCACTTCCTGGCCGTTCTTCGCCCCGGGGCTGTTCGGCAACCTTCCGGGCCGCGCCTTCCACCACACCTTCGAGCAGGAGATCAGCAGCAGCGCCCTGTTCGCACATGTGCGCGTGGCCCTGAATGAACAGTGGTCGCTGACCGCCGGGGCGCGCTATTCCCGCGACGAGAAGGACGGCACGCTGGTCAGCGATCATCCGCTGACCAACGCGTTCGGGATCTTCAACTCATTGCCGCTGGCGGTGGTCTACGACTACGACGTCAGCATAGACGAGAGCGAGCCGACCTATACCGCGAGCGTCGATTTCCGGCCGTCGGACAACGTCATGCTGTTTGCGACCTACAGCCGCGGCTACAAGTCCGGGGGCATCAGCATGACGCGTGACGCCGCGGGCAACGCGGCCGCTCTCGGGCATCCCGTTTTCGGTTGCGCTCCCGGAACCACGCCGCTGTTCGGACCGCTTTGCGCGGGTCCGATGTTCTCGCCCACCTTCGAGCCGGAAACAGCCGACCACTTCGAAGCAGGCTTGAAGGCCGAGCTGATCGACCGGCGGCTGCGCCTGAACCTGGCGGCCTGGAACACCGACTTCGACAACCTGCAGACGCAGACCCTGCGCGCCGACGGCGCGTTTGCGGTGGTCAACATCGAGGGCGCCCGCTCGCGGGGCGTGGAGATGGAATCAACGCTGGTGGTCAACGAAAACGTCAGCGTTCGCGCCGCCCTGCAATGGCTGGACGCCACTTTCGCCGACGGTCTGCCTCCCCTGACGCCCGGCTTTCTGCCCCTGGGCGGCGAAGACATCCCGTTCTCGTCCGATCTCACCGGATCGCTGGGCCTGGACCTTGACCGTGAGCTGAGAGACGGCTGGAGCCTGTTCTTCTCCGGCAATGCCTACTTCAGGGGCGATTACTACAATTTCACCGAACCGGTGGAAGACCGGGTGCAGGACGGCTTTACGCTCCTTAACGCGCGGTTGGGCATCCGCAACGAGTGTTGGGAGTTGTCGGTATGGTGCCGGAATTGCAGCGACGAGCGCGTGACATGGAGCAATTTCCAGATTCCTTTCGACGGCCTGGTGATCGCGCCGCCGCCCGGTATACACGGGACCCAATGGTCGCACGTTGCCGAACCCGGCATGGCCGGAGCAACGGTAGGCTACCGTTTCTGAGCCTTGGGAGCGAAGGCATGTCCCTCGCGGCATGTCCCTCGCGGCGCCTCGCCCTCAATAGCGGTCCAGTGAAGATCGCAGTGCTCGGTGGCGGAGCCGGCTGTCATGCGGCAGCCGCCGACCTCTCCGAGCAGGGTCATTCAGTAAGGCTCTGGCGGCGCGATGCCGCGGCCCTGCGCCCGGTGGCCGAGCACGGCGGCATTACCCTCAAGGACGGAGCCGGGCGGCGAGAAGTCCCTCTCGCCATGGCGACGGCAGACATGCACGAGGCGGTGAGCGGTGCGGAGCTGGTCCTGATCCCGTTGCCGGCTTTCGCCCAGCCCGATATCGCAAGGGAGCTGTGTCCGCATCTCGTGGACGGCCAGGTGGTTTTTCTCCCGCCCGGCACCTTCGGCAGCTATCTGCTGGCGGACGGGACCCGGCGTTGCGGAAACCCCGCGAACGTCCTCTTCGCCGAGACCGGTACGCTTCCCTACCTGACGCGCAAGCACGGCCCGCGCGAGATCGCGATCACGGTCCGCGCCAGGCGTCTTCCCACCGGCGTATTTCCCGCTGCGCGGACCGAAGAGGCCATCGAAATCCTGCGGGCGGCGTACCCTTCGGTGGAACCGGTGGAAGACGTGCTTTCCGGCGCGTTGATGAATGCCGGCCCGATCATCCATCCGCCGCTGATCCTGATGAACGCGGCGCCGCTGGAACATTTCCCGGAATGGGACATTCACAACGAGGGAACGCAAGCCTCCGTGCGGCGCGTCACCAATGCGCTGGACGAAGAGCGCATTGCGATTCGTGAGTCTCTCGGTTACTCCCCCTCCCATTTTCCATTGCGCGACCACTACGAAACCGACCGGTGGATGTACGGGGACGCCCATCAGGCGCTGGTGGACAGCGGCGACTGGCGCGAACACATCGACCTTGAGGAGCATCGCTACATGCGCGAAGACGTGGCGCTGGGCCTGGCGTTCCTGGTTTCGGTGGCGAATTGGGCCGGCGTCGATGCGCCCGTGGCCCGCGGCTTGCTGGCGATGGGTTCGGCCGTTTGCGGGCACGACTTCCTGGCCGGTCCACGCACGCTGGAAGCACTGGGCCTGGAGAGCCTGGATGCAGCCACCCTGAAGCAACTGCTCAACACGGGGTTCGCGGATTGAGCGCTGCGCGAACCGCAGCGGACAGCGCCGACGACGCCGTCGTCGTGGCCCTCGGGGCCGGACGCATGGGCCGTGGCATCGCCCAGGCCTTTGCTTTCGCCGGCCACCCCGTGCTGCTGATTGATCTCAAGGAAAGGGCGCGGGAGGCGGCGGGTGAAGTCGAACGGTCGGCGCTGAAGGAAATTACCGAAAACCTCGAGGCACTGGCGGAGCTCGGCGCTTTCGACGCCTCGCTGATCGCCGGCACTGTCGATCGCATCCGGTTTGTTTTCGCACCCGAAGCCGCCGACGCGGTGGCGAATGCGGGGCTGGCCTTCGAGTGCGTGCCCGAAGTAATGGATGCGAAACGGAGCGCGCTGGAGTTTGCCGGCCGCCACTTGCCGGAGGATGGCGTGCTGGCTTCAACGACCTCCACCTTCCTCTCCACCGAACTGGCGGGTTGCACGTCCCGACCGGAGCGCTTCCTCAATGCGCACTGGCTGAATCCCGCCTTCCTGATTCCCCTGGTCGAGTTGTCGCCCCATCCCGGAACCGCCCGGGATGCGCTGGACACCCTGCACCGGACACTGACGGGCATAGGCAAGACGCCGGTAATTTGCGCCCCGGCGCCCGGCTACATCGTTCCGCGCCTGCAGGTGCTGATCATGAACGAGGTGGCGCGCATGATCGAGCAGGGCGTTGCATCCGCGGAAGAGATCGACCGCGCCACGCGGCGCGGCCTCGGAGTTCGTTATGCGGGAATGGGAGTGGCCGAGTTCATCGACTACGGCGGCAACGAGACGCTCTATTACGCCAGCCGCTACCTGTCCGAGGCGCTGGACGACGACCGCTATGCCGCTCCCCGGATCATCGAGGACAACATGCGCGCGGGACGCAACGGCCTGCGCGAGGGCAAGGGCATGTACGACTGGAGCGAAACCGACAGGGACGCGTATCGACGCGACGTGCTTGCACGTCTGGTCAAGCAGTTGCGCAGCCAGAACCTGTTGCCCAAGGCCGCCGCAAGCTGACGACGCCCGCTGCGCCTGTTACGCACGGGGCAGTTTGGCGATATAGAGAATGAGGGCCTCGTACTCGTGCGGATCGGAAGGTGTGGGGGCAACGCGCATCTGCCCTCCGAAGCGGTCGTCGGGATGGCCGCCGCGAGTTCCTCTCGAGAACGCATCCATCTGACGATTGAGATACCAGGCCGGCTGGCCGGCGATGGGCGGACCGCCCAGTTCTTCTATCCCCTCGCCATTCCCCCCGTGGCAACTGGCGCATCCTTCAAAATGTGCCTCGGTAACGGCATCCGGCGGATCCGACGGCGATGGCGCGGCGTTCGACAGTTCGGAATCGCGCAATGAATCGCCAAGGCCGGCGGCGTATTCCGCCACAGCTTGCAGCGCTTCGTCCGATGCCAGCGCCTCGGCGAACAGGGTCATCTTGCGCGAAGTGAAATCGTCGGATTCCGTGCCGCGCCAGCCGTTGCGGTAGGCGCGAAGCTGGGCCGCCGAATACCACGCAGGCAAGACTGCTATAGCCGGCGTCATACGCGCTTCGTCCGCTTCTCCGCGCTCCCCATGACAAGTCGCGCAGGCGTAGTAGATCGCGGCCCCGGGCGAATCCTCGACCTGCCCCCCGGCGACCCCCGCCACTACGAACAGCGCAATAGCTGCCAGCGCGGACGTCCACTGCGTCATGGGGAATCCAGGTTGCCCATGTCGAGGATGATTCGCCACTCGCCGTCATCCTGCAATTCCCACAGAAGCACGAACTTCCCGACTGTCGCCGGCGCTTCCGCGGCCGAAACATTTCCCGCGTCCGCCCTGGCGGGAACAAGGCGGCTGACAAAACTCCCACGGGTAAGCGCCCAGGTCTTCGAAACGCGCACCTCTCTCACCGTCAGGTCAAACTGCTCGACGACGAAGTTCTCATGCACCATCCGCCCGAAGTCGCGGATGGCTTCGCGGCCTTCCAGGGCCGGCAGAGTGTGGTGCATGCCGACCGCATTTTCATTGAAAACCGCGGCCCACCGATCGGTCTCACCGTCGCGAAACGGTTGCGCGTAGCGCTCTTCAACCCAGTCACGAAACTGTTCTTCACCGGGAACGGGACTTTCACAGGAAAGCGCGAGGGCGCCGACGGACAGTCCCAGGGCAATCCACCTCCAGCGTTGCGTCGCGGGCAAGACATTCATACCGATCCGGTTTCCACGCCGCGCTCGGCAAGCTGCTTGCGGATGGAAGCGTGCTCACTGGCCGTCAGCCGGTGATTGAACAGGATTGCCGCGCCAAGCAGGCCCGGGACCACCGGCAGCACGATCACCACCATCTTCAGTCCGAACAGCGTGTCGGCGCTATTGCCGCCTGCCGGGTTGAAACCCAGTACGTCGAGCAACGGAAGCGAGATGCCGACTCCAGCCGCAAACGCCATTTTCGAAACGAAGTTAAACGCGGCCATGTAAAGCGCCGCCTGATCGCCGCCTCCCGCGAGCATTCCGTATTCCACCGTGTCCCCCACGAGCGCGGGCGGCATGACCCAGATTACGCTGGTAATGAGACCTCCGGCCACAGCCACGACCAGGGCTTGGTCGAACGACCCGGGAGTGATGGCAAGCAAGGCGAGTTGCAAGGCCAGAAACCCGCCGCCTCCGAGGGCGAGGGCGCGGTGCCTCCCGATGCGGTTGCCCAGCCAGACCATGACCGGCATTCCGAGGACGGCGCACCCGTACTGAACGAGTACGTAAGAGAGGAAATCCAGAGTCGAAAGCTCCAGCACATGGGCCCACACGAACAGCAATCCCGAGTTGAGCAGACCACCCGCCAGCAGCAGAAAGAACGAACCAAGCAGAACGCGCAGCAGCGGCCGGTTGCGGGCCAGCAAACGCACGGAGGCCAACGGACCCGGACGCCTGGCGACGACCGGCGGCACCACCGGAGTGACGATAGTCGTACTGAGAACGGTCAAAGGTATCAGGATCAGCAGCGCCACCGTAAACACCCACAGGATTTCGCGCAGCGGCGGGTTGGGTGTCGAGAAAACCAGCACCGGCGCCGCGGTGGCCAGGATCACGCCCACCAGAGTGCCGGTTTCGCGAATTCCCGTAATTCGCGAGCGTTCCTCGTACTTTCGGGAAAGCTCGACACCCCAGGATTGATAGGGAATCTGCACCATGGTCCAGGCCACATAGAAGCCGAAGGCCGCGAACCACAGGTAGAGAGTGTTCACGCCTGCGGGAGGACTCAGGAGAGCGTAGACGCCCAGCATCCACAAGGGTGCGCCTGTCAGCAGCCACGGCTTGCGCCGCCCGAACCGCCCCGGGGTCCTGTCCGACCAGTAGCCGATCAGCGGGTCGATGATCGCGTCCCACATTCTCGCTGCCGCAAATACCGCGCCTACAGCCGCCAGATCCATGCCGAGCTCGCCCGCGTAGAAGGGCGGCAGGTAAAGAATCAGCGGCAGCCCAAGCATGGCCAGCGGAACGGCCGGCCCGGAGTAGGCAATCAGTGAAAATAGGCTGGTTGGTTTTCGTGGCATGCGTGCTGGGAAAAGAAATCTCCCCCCGATGGGAACGTACTGGCGTGAGACGCCAGTAGGATAACCGCACCCCCCGTATGGAATACCGCACTTCCCGATGATTGATCTCAGCCGCCGACGGTTCCTTTCTGCCGCACTGGCGGGCTCCGCAGGTCTTGCATTCCCTGCGGCCGAACGCCCCGGGCCCCTGCCGGCAACCGCACGGATGGTCACGCCGGAAGAAAACGACTATGAGACCTGGCGGCGGGCCATGGTCTGGCAGGCGCGCAAGCCGGATCGAAGACCCGCTGCCATTGTGCGGGTCTCCCGCGCCGAAGACGTTCCGGACGTGTTGGCCTACGCAAAAAGCCGGGGGCTGCAAGTGGCGGTGAAATCCGGCGGACATCACCTCTGGGGCGCCGCCGTTCGTGAAGGCGCGCTGACGCTGGATCTGGGCCTGCTGGCGGACATTGAGGTCGACGCGCCCGCGGGAAAGGTTGCTGTCGGTCCGGCGCTGTGGAGTCGGGAAATGGCGCTGGGCCTGGCCCGCGAAGGGCTCGCCTTTCCCGTCGCGCACTGCGCGACCGTGCCCATGGGTGGATACCTGCTGGGGGGCGGTTTCGGAGTAAACGGCGACAGCTGGGGCGGAATGGCCTGCTTTCGGATCGAGGCCGCCGACATCGTCGAAGCCAATGGCCGCGCGCGACGCATTAGCCGCAGGGAAGACCCCGATTTGTTCTGGGCCCTGCGCGGCGCCGGAAACGGGTTTCCGGGAGTGGTCACGCGGTTCGTCCTCCGAACCGATCCTCTGCCGGGCGCCATAACAGAGAGCGTGTACGTTTTTCCGCTCGTTCGGGCAGGCGAGGTAGCTGCGCTGGCCGCGGAGCTGGCGTCCGTCGGCCTGCCGAATACCGAACTGATGATGCTGATGGCGGCCGATCCCGGCGCAGCGGCGGTTTCGGAGCCGACGGCTCGGATCTGCGTGCTGCGTCCCGTGTGCTTCGCCGAGGACATGGACGAAGCGCGTAAGTCGCTGGCGCCGCTCAGCGAGCACCCGCTGATGCAGGAGGCGCTTTTCAGCCTGCCGCACCGGGAGATGAACATGGACCAGTTGCAGCTGGGAAGCATCGATTACGCGACCCAGTTCGGCTATGGCCGCTACCTGGTGGACAGCGACTGGAGCGACCGGCCCGCGGCAGCGGTGCAAGCGCTGGCGCAATCGTTTTCTTCGGCGCCGGCGCGCAACAGTCATTGTGTGGTCCTCTTCAAGAACCCGCCGCGATTGCCCGAAGATGCGGCCTGTTCGCTCATGGCGCCCGTGTGGATGGGACGCTACGCCGCCTGGCGGGATGAGGCCCTGGACGGGCGCGTGCTTGACTGGCTGGCGGAAAGTTCGCAGGCGCTGGCCGATTACAGTCTTGGCCATTACATCAACGAGGTGGACGTGCGCGGAGGAGAACAGCGCATACGGGCCTGCTTTTCGCCGCGCGCCTGGCGCCGGCTTTCGGACCTGCGCGCCGAGCGTGACCCGGACGGGCGTTTCGCCGGCTATCTTTCCGGGTGAACAACAACGATCAAGCACCCGCGCTGATCAGCGGGAAGCGCAGCATTTCATACGCGCAACTCGACGACCGTGCGCGCCGGGCCGCCAGCGCCCTTCACGACCTGGGGCTGGGCGCCGGAGACCACCTGGCGCTGCTGATGCGCAACGATTTCGCCTACTTCGAGGCGATGCGCGCGGCCGCGATGCTGAACGCCGTCTGCGTCCCGCTGAATTGGCACCTAACGGCAGGCGAACTCAAGCGGATTCTCGATCACAGCGGCGCGCGTGTGATGGTGGCGCATTCGGACCTGCTGAGCGGCGAACTGCTCGAAGCTTGCGCATCCCTGAAACACGTGTGCGTTCCGGCTCCGCCCGAGGTCCGCGCGGCATACGGCCTGGCGGAAACCGTTATGCCGGAGGGGATGCCGCTGTGGCCCGGCTGGATCCGGCAATACCCCCGGTCGCGGGCCGAACCGGCCGGGCCGGTCAACACCATGTTCTACACCTCCGGCACGTCCGGCCAACCCAAGGGTGTCTCCCGGATTGCGGCGCCCCCTGCGGCCATCGCCGAGGTCGCACGAAGGAGCGAGCGCGCCTGGGGGCTGGGCGGCGGCGGGACCCGGGCCCTTGTTACCGGGCCCGTGTATCACTCCGCGCCGAATGCCTACGCGACCATGGTGCTGCGGACCGGGGGTCTGCTGGTGATGCAGCCCCGTTTTGACGCCGAGGAACTCCTGCGCCTGGTCGCCGCCCACCGGATTAGTCATCTGTACATGACGCCCACTATGTTTACCCGCCTGCTGTCGCTGCCGCGGCGAGCCCGAAACCGGTTTGACCCCGGCAGTCTGCGGCACGTCAGTCACGGTGCGGCGCCCTGCCCGCCCGAGCTGAAGCGGCGAATGCTCGATTGGTGGGGCGACATAATTTTCGAGTACTACGCACTGACCGAGACCGGCGTCCTGACGACCTGCGACAGCAGTCAATGGCGCGCCCATCCGGGAACCGTGGGGAAGGCGGTTGAAGGCATTGATCTGAAGATTGCCCCTGCAAACGGGTCCCAGGCGGCGTCGGGAGAAGCCGGGGAGATCTGCGTGCGCAGCAGCCTCACGCCCTACGTCAGCTACCACCGGGCGGACGACGAGACGCAGCGAATGCGGCGCGGCGATTACATGGCCACGGGAGATCTCGGGTACCTTGCGAACGACGGTTATCTGTACATCACGGGGCGGAAATCCGACATGGTCATTTCCGGCGGCGTGAATCTTTTCCCCGCGGAAATCGAAGCCGCGCTGACCGACTGCCCCGGGATTCGGGACGCCGCGGTATTCGGAGTCCCGGACCCGGAATTCGGCGAGCGGCTGGTTGCGGTGCTGCAACGCGACGGCAAGTCGGATTCGCCGGACGCGAACGCGGTTCATGAATTCCTCCTGCAAAGGCTGGCGCGATTCAAGGTGCCCCGGGAAATCCACTTTCGCAGGGAATTGCCCCGCGAGGACACCGGCAAGATCAGGAAACGCACCCTCAAGGCAGAGTACCTGCGACGCTTCTCTTGATTCACATGCCGATTCCGGGCATCGTGGCGGCGGCAGCCGACTGACAAGGGAGCGAGAGCTTGAGCGACACCATCCAGGCCATAGTGGCGCGGGAGCGGGACGGAAAGGTTCGGGGGCAACTGGAGACCCTTGCCCTGCACGATCTTCCCGACGAGGACGTGCTCGTGGAAATCAGCCACTCCACTCTGAATTACAAGGACGGGCTGGCGGTGAGCGGCCGCGGCAGGATTTGCCGGCGGCTGCCCATGGTGTGCGGCATCGACCTGGCGGGAGTCGTGCGGGAATCTCGGGATGGACGATTCCGGCCGGGCGAGCGCGTGCTGGTCAACGGCTACG
This sequence comes from uncultured Gammaproteobacteria bacterium, assembly GCA_964392625.1. GTDB lineage: Bacteria > Pseudomonadota > Gammaproteobacteria > Steroidobacterales > Foliamicaceae > Foliamicus. The sequence continues at coordinate 18,289 of CAYMQG010000110.1, forward strand.
AACTGTCGGAAAAGCACTGGGGCGGCTACGCGCAGCGGCAGCGCCTCAGGGGCGACTGGCTGGTACCGGTGCCGGGGGCTTTTTCCGCCGAGCAGGCAATGGCGCTGGGCACTGCCGGCTACACCGCGATGCTCGGCGTTCACGCCATCGAAGACGCCGGCATCACGCCCGACGCCGGCCCCGCCCTGGTGACCGGCGCGACCGGTGGAGTGGGCGCAGTATCGGTGATGCTGCTGGCCCGCCTCGGCTACCAGGTGACCGGCGTTACCGGAAAGCCCGACGGAGCGAAGTTCCTGGAATCGCTGGGCGCCGCGAACACGATCGCCCGCGAGGAGCTGGCGCGGGATTCGCGCCCGCTTGAGTCCGAAACCTGGGCCGCGGTAATCGATTCCGTAGGCGGAACGACCCTGGCGACCGCGCTGGCGCAAACCCGGCGGAGCGGACTGGTGGCGGCGGTGGGCCTGGCCGGCGGTTTTCGCCTCCCGGCCACGGTCATGCCTTTTATCCTGCGCGGTGTAACGCTGAGGGGCATCGACTCCGTAATGGCCTCCCAGGAGCGGCGCCGTCGCGCCTGGGCCGCTCTTGCCGACCTGATCGACCCCGCAGCATTGAAGAGCATCTACCGCGTGGCGCCCATGTCCGATCTTCCGGAACTGGCGAACGAAATTCTTGACGGTCGGATCAGCGGACGAGTAGTGATCGATGTCAATGCCTGAGCGCCCTGAACCAAAGCGGGAAATCAAGGTCGCCGCCGCGCAATTCGCCCCCGCGTATCACGACTTGCCCGCCGCGACGGAGCGGGCCGTGGAAATCATTGCCGAAGCGGGCTCGAAGGGCGTGCAGTTGCTCGTCTTTCCGGAAACCTGGCTTTGCGGCTATCCGTACTGGGCCAGCCTGCGAATCAGCTCTCCCGAGTTTGCCGCCTGCCGCCGCGCCTTCCAGCGCAGCGCGGTGGAAATCCCCGGACCGGAAATCGAAGTCTTGTGCGACGCGGCGAAAGAACACGGAGTCGCCCTGGTCATCGGCGCGAACGAGAGCGGCGCGGGAAGTGTCTACAACACGCAGGTGTTCATTGATTCCGGCGGAGAACTGAAGGGACGCCACCGCAAGCTGGTTCCGACCGCAACCGAGCGTCTGGTGCATGGACGGGGCGACGGATCGGACTTGCTTGCCCATGAGATGGCGGGTGCGCGGATAAGCGGGCTGATCTGCTTCGAGCACCAGATGGCGCCCGCGCGGTTCCTGCTGAACAACCATTCGGTTGAGGTGCATGCGGCGATCTGGCCGGGGCATCGTTTTCTCGATCCGGTCATCGACGCATCCTGCCGCCACCTTGCGCATGAGAACGCATGCTTCGTGGTGGTGGCCCGCGAGATCATGGACAAGTCCCGCCTGCCCCCGGAATTTCCCGATCCCGGCGGCGCGGCGGCCCGATGGGAAATGCGCGGAGGCAGTTGCATCATCGGGCCCGACGGCGCTTATCTGGTGGAGCCGCTCTTCGATGAAGAAGCGCTGGTGGGCGCCACGATCGACCTGGAAGGTATCCGCGACGCCAAGTGGCTGGTGGACGGCGCGGGACACTACGCCCGGCCGGACGTGTTTCAATTGCATTGGCACCGCTCTTCGCGCCGCAACATCGTCGAGGACTAGTTGCGCGAACAGGCGGATTGGATAATCGTAGGCGGCGGTTCAGCAGGTTGCGCGCTGGCGGCGCGCCTCGCGGAACGCGGCGCTGGATCGGTTCTGCTTCTCGAGGCCGGCGGTTCGGGGCGTCATCCGTACGTGCTGCTGCCCGCGGCCAGCGGCAAGGCGATCTTCAACCCGCGGTTCAACTGGATGTACCCCGTGGAAGACGACGCATCGCGGAACGGACGTCGCGACCTGTGGCCGGCCGGCAAATGCCTGGGCGGCGGCAGCGCGATCAACGGCATGATGTTCGTGCGGGGCCATCCGGCGGACTACGACCGTTGGGCGGAACTGGGAAATCCCGGCTGGGACTATGCGAGTCTGCTGCCCCTGTTTCGGCGCCTGGAGCACAACGAGGCGGGGGCCGGTCCGGAGCGCGGCGTGGGAGGGCCGCAGCACGTCTCGGCAAACCGGGCGCTCTCGCCGCTCACCGGCGCATGGCTTGCGGCCTGCGAACAGGCGGGCATCCCCCGCAATCCGGACCTTAACGGCCCGAGCCGGGAAGGTGCGGGCCCGGTGCAGTTCTCGCAGAAACGGGGCTTGCGCCATTCGGCGGCAAACGCCTATCTGCCGACTCGCCGGCGCCCGTCCTCACTGCGCATTCAGTTGCATGCGAGGGCAACCGGGTTTGTAGTCGAGGGGCGGCGCGCACGCGTCGTTCGATACCGGCACAAGGGGCGGGATCGTCAGGTCGAGGCGCGCCGCGGCATCGTCTTGTGCGCGGGCGCGCTCGGAACGCCGAAACTGCTGATGTTGTCGGGAATAGGCAATCCCCAGGCGCTCGCCGAACTGGATATTCCTACCGCGCACGCACTGCCCGGCGTAGGCGCGAACCTGCAGGAGCATCCGGGCCTGCGGCTATCCTACAACGCAGCGGGCGGCTCGCTGGGCGCCGACATGGGGCCGGTGCGCAACGTCATCCACGCAGTCCGGTACCTGGCGCGGGGAGCGGGCCCCATCAGCAGCGGCGTCGGGCATGCGCAGGCCTTCGTTCGCACCCGCGCGGATCTGGACGCACCCAATGTCCAGATCATCATGTCTCCGTTTACGATCGACTTCGAGCGGGAAGTACCTTCGTTACACCGGGGACAGACCTTCGGCGTGGCGGTCGGCGTCATGCGCCCGGGCGCGAGGGGACGGGTCCTGTTGCGCTCCGCCGATCCAGCCGCTCCACCGAGAATCGAGCATGAATTGCTCGGCTCCCGGGACGATGTGCGGCAGTTGATCGAGGGATGCCGCATAGCCCAGCGCATTGTCCGCATGGACGCGCTGAAAGGCCATTTTGCGGGACTGCGCGAGCCTGGGCGGGAACCCGGATCCGACGCCGACTGGGAGAATTACATCCGCCAGGAAGCCTTTCCGATGTTTCATCCTGTGGGAACATGCCGCATGGGCCGGGATGAGGACGCAGTCGTGGATCATCGCCTGCGCGTGCGGGGAGTGGCCGGGCTATGGGTCGCCGACGCTTCGGTCATGCCCACGCTACCGGCCGCCAATACCAATGCGACGGCGATCATGATCGGCGAGAAGGCGGCGGATCTGCTGACCGGAGTTTCCCGGGGCGAGTGATGGCCTTTTCCGTCGACAACTGTTTCAGGACCTCTCTCGCGGACGCGCGCGCGGAATTTATCGCCGCCGCACATGGCGCCGGCTTCGCGCTCCGCAGCCTGACCCACCCGCTGCAGGAATCCACAAACGTCCCGCTCACGATAGAAGTCGCCCGAACCGGAGCCCAGGACGCGGAACACCTGCTGGTCCTTACATCCGGCGTGCACGGCGTGGAGTTGATGGCCGGTTCAGGGTGCCAGGTGGGCCTTATCCGGGGCGGACACTGCGAAGACCTGCCGGACGGGACCGCGGTGCTGATGATTCATGGCGTGAACCCGGTGGGGGCCTGGCGCATGACCCGGACTGCCGAAGACCTGGTGGACCTGTGCCGGAATTTTCCCGACTTCGACTCGCTTGATGTCGGCGGGGACGAATACGAGCGGGTGCACGCCACGTTGATGGCGGGAGAGGACTACTCCGATGTGGAGCGCCTCATGGACGAAATGGGCAAGCGGCGTTTCGTCCAGGCCCTGATGGACGGCCAGTACCGGCATGGCGACGGTTTTGGATTCGGCGGAACCAAACCTTTATGGGCGCATCGCGTCCTGCTGCGGATTCTTCAGGATGAAGCCCGCGGCGCAAAGCGCGTGACGGTCGTGGACCTGCACTCGGGCGCGGGGGCGTTCGGCGCCGGCATGGTCGTGTGCATGCACACGGGCAAGGCGCTGGCGCTGGCCCGCAAGCGATTCGGCGTGGACCTGGTCGCCCCGCGGGATGCGGATGCCGGTCAATACCGCGACGCGCGCGGCCACTGCGCGGACGGCTATCAGCGTGCGCTACCCGACCGGGAACTCACCTCGATCGTGCTGGAACTCGGCACCTACCCTCTCGACGAAGGCCTGCGGGCGATAATCGAGTCGCATTGGGCGGAAGTACGGGGAGATTACGGCACGGCACGGCGTAAGGAAGTCGATGCCGCCATGCTCCGGCACCACCTCCCTGACGATCCTCAATGGCGACGCTCCGTTATGAACCGCTGCGCGGAGATCTTTGCGCAGGGACTGGCCTGAACCGGACGGAAGGGCCTGAACCCCCGCCGATTACCGGCTAAAATTCCGCTTCATGAAAAACTACGACCTGAGCGGCAAAGTTGCGCTCGTTACCGGAGCCGGGCGCGCGCGCGGACTGGGCGAGGGCATCGCCTCCAAGCTGGCCGAGTGCGGGGCCGGCGTACTGATCACGGACCTGGGGCAATCGCCCGGCGAGCACATGCCCGACAAGCACATTGGAGCGACGGAATCGATGCAGGCCGTGGTGCAGGGAATCCGGGACCGGGGCGGCGTCGCCGACGCCTTTCCGCTCGACGTGCGCGACGAGGCCCAGGTCGAGGCGGCGGTGGCGCACGCCGTCGAGCGCTTCGGCCGCCTGGACATCCTGGTCAACAACGCCGGAATCGGTTACCTGATCGCCGCCTGCACCGAACTGACGGAAGACAAGTGGGATGCGGTGCTCGACGTGAACCTCAAGGGGCCCTTCCTGTGCACCAAGCACGCCGCCCGCCGGATGATCAGCCAGGGCGAGGGCGGGCGCATCATCAACATCGCCAGCCAGGCGGCGAAGTCCAGTTTCCCGCACATGGCGGCATACACGGCTTCCAAGCACGGCCTCGTCGGCCTGACGCGTACCTGCGCCCTGGAGCTGGGTCCGCACGGTATCACCGTAAATTCTGTTTGCCCCAACCACGTCACGACCGGTCTGGGCGCCACCCAGAACGACTACTTCTCCAATCACTTTGGTCTGACGCTGGAGCAGTACATCGGCAATATCCGTGCGCGAAATCCCATGCGCCGCGAAGGAAAGGTCACCGATACCGCCAATGCCGTGGCGTTTTTGTGCTCAGACCAGGCCATCTACATCAACGGCGACTCGCTGAACGTGACCGGCGGCGAGGAAATGCACTAGGAGAGAACAATCACATGTTGAACAAACAAGACTTCTTCGACGCACTGGAAGCCGCGCGCAAGCCGCGCCACGGCGGCGGCCACCCGTTCAGCCGGATGTGGGCGCAGGGCGCCCTGTCCCGCGAACAACTGGGTCGCTACGCAGTGCAGCACTACTACTACATCGCCCCGATCCCGCAGCAGTTTGCCGCGCTGTATGCCCGGCTGCCGGACCTGGATGCGCGTCAGCACCTTCTGGAAAACCTGCTGGGCGAGGAAATGCCGGAAACGCCGGAAAAACGGCATCCGGACCTGCTGATCAGGTTCGCCGAGGCCTGCGGCCTGTCGCGCGACGATGTCGTCAATGCGGACCTGCGCGACGAAATCCTTCCGACCACGCGGGCCATGCGCGCCTGGATCTGGGAGTTGTCCACGATTCGCCACCTGGCCGAATCGGCCGCCGGCATCATGGTCGCGCTGGAAGGCCAGTTGCCCACGCTGTACCCGGCCTACGTCAAGGCGATGCGCAAGATGGGGTTCAGCGAGGAGGACATGGAGTTCTTTCACGTTCACATCGAGGGCGACGAGGAGCATGCTCACATCGGCCTGGAGCTGACCGACCGCTACGCCACCAACGAGGCGCTGCAGGAGCGCGCCATTGCCGCGGTGCGCGCTTCGGCCTCTTTGCGCTGGAGCATGCTCGACGGCATCCAGGCCGCGCTGGTGGTGCCCAAGGCGGCCTGACCTTGATTGGATCCGCCGGGAGCGCGGAGTGAGGAGCAACATGGAGTGTGCGCTGGTTACGGGTGCGGCGGGCGGCATCGGTTCGGCCGTTGTCCACCGGTTCGTCGAACGGGGGCTGGCGGTGGGGGCGATGGTGTTGCCGGGACAGGAGGCGCCGGCCGGGCTGGCGCTGTCGGCGGAGGCCACCGACGAGACACAGGTCGCGGAGGCCGTCGCGCAATGCGCTGAAGAGCTGGGACCGCCGCGCTGGGTGGTGCACACCGTGGGAATTACCGGCGAAGGGCCGTTCGTGGACGTGTCGCTGGAGGACTGGAACCGGGTCGTCGACGTCAATCTCACTTCGACGTTCCTGCTGGCGCGCGCCGTGCATCCGCATCTCAAGCGGACCCGGGGCGCGATGCTGATGTATTCGTCCACCAATGCGATCAACGGCGGCAACGAATTGTCCGGCCCCGCTTATACGGCGGCCAAGGCCGGAATCATCGGCATTGTCCGCTACCTCGCCCGCGAGTGGGCAGCGGACGGCATACGGGTCAACGCCATTGCTCCCGGACCGATCGATACCCCCATGCTCGACCGTCTCGGGCCGGAGCGGCGCGCCTTTCTGGCCGAGCGGGCGCCGCTGGGCCGGCTCGGCACCGCGGACGAGTGCGCGGCAATGACGGATTTCCTGTGCTCGGACGCCGCCGGGCACATGACGGGCACAATTGCCAACATATCCGGCGGCCTGCTGCTGGACTGACCGACTACGCAAAAAACGAGAGGAGACCCATGAGAAACGGAACTGTACTGAGCGGCACGGTGCTGCTCGCGATGATGCTGACCGCCGGAAATGCAGCGGCGGACGACCAGAGCGTAATGGAGAAACTCGCCGCGCTGGAAGGCGACTGGATGTATCTGGACGAGAACGGTGAGGAGACCGACATGATCGGCTCCACCTTCCGGCTCACGGCGGCCGGTTCCGCCGTGGTGGAGGTGATGGCGCCCGGCAGTCCCGAAGGATACGAAATGGTCAACATGTACCATGCCGACGGCGACAGAGTGCTGATGACGCACTACTGCGCCGCCGGAAACCAGCCCCGTATGGAAGTGAAGTCAACGGAGGACGACAACCGCCTTGAGTTGAAGTTCGAGAGCGTAACCAACCTGGCCTCGCCCGACGCCCAACACATGCACCACGCAGAATATATTTTCCGCGGTGACGATCGCTTGACCACCCGCTGGTGGGGCATGCAGGACGGGAAGATCAGCCAAGAGAAAACCACGATCGAACTGAAGCGCAAGAAATAGCCCGATCCTCCCCCAAACGGAAGGTGGCGCGGTGCTGCCGATCAATCCGAAGCGGATGCTTGAGGACCTCCGCGCGCTGGCGGAGTTCGGCAGGCTGGGCACCGGCGTCAACCGGCGCTCGCTGACTCCCGAGGACCTGGCCGCGCGCGACTGGCTGCTGGGGCGAATGCAGTCCGCGGGGCTGGAAGCGCGGATCGACGGAATCGGCAGCGTGGCCGGGCGCACTCCCGGGAGCCGCAGGCACATACTGATCGGCTCGCACACCGATTCGGTGCCCAAGGGCGGGTGGCTGGACGGTTCCATGGGGGTGATCTTCGGGCTGGAGATTGCGCGGGCCTACGTGGAGACTGGCCGGTCCGACGACCTGGGCGTGGAGGTGATTTCCTTTATCGACGAGGAAGGGCGATTCGCCGGGTTGATGGGGAGCGCCGCGTTTACCGGAAAAGTGACCGAATCCGATTTCGGCAAGCTCACCGACGAACGCGGCGAGAAACTGGAAAGCGCGCTACAGGCGGCCGGCTACGCGGGGCGCGAGCTGATGCGCTGCGAGCCTGAGCGCCACGCGGCCTACCTCGAGGCGCACATCGAACAGGGCCCGGCACTGGAGACCGCCGGAAAGCAGATCGGACTGGTGACGGACATCGTGGGCGTGTCCCGCTGCGAAGTCGTTTTTACGGGCCAGGCCGACCACGCGGGGACTACGCCGATGGCACTGCGTCGCGACGCGGCTGCAGCCCTGTATGCGTTTGCCGACGATTTCGCGCGCTTCTGCCGCGAGGAAGGCAGCGACCGGACCGTCTGGAACCTGGGGATCGCGGCGATGGACCCGGGCGCCTACAACGTCGTGACCCGTCAGGCCCGCCTGGGCGTCGAGTATCGCGATCCGTCGGAGGCCGTGCTGGACCGCATCCGGCGATATATCGGCGAAAGCGCCAAGCGCGTGGCGAACCGGCATCGCGTCTCCGCGGAAGTCGTCGCGGGCGCGGGCATCCGTCCCAACCCGATGGACGATTCCATCCTGAGCCACCTGGAGGAAGCCGCCGCCGATCTGGGCGCATCCAGCATGCGAATGCCCAGCGGCGCGGGACACGACGCCACGATGCTGGCACCATTGATTCCGTCCGCGATGATGTTCGTGCCCAGCATCGGCGGGCGAAGCCACGACATCTCGGAAGATACGCGCGAGGAGGACATCGTGCTGGGGCTTAAGGTGCTGGCGCGCGCCGTCGAGCGGATCATCGCCTCCGCGTAATACGGGAACGAAGGCGTCCCGATAAACGAAAGCCCGGGGTTGCCGGGCTTTCGCGTTGTTGAGGTGTCAGTTCCCGTTCAGAACGAGTAGCTGAAGCTCGCCGTCACCAGGCGGGGCTGTCCCAGCGTGCCGATAACGATAATCTCGTCGGCGTCCCCATCCAGGAAGAAGAAGTCCGGGAAGGTCTGCACGTCCGTGTAGTAGTCCTCGTCGGTCAGGTTCTCGACGTTGAGCGTCAACTGCCAGTTCTCGCCGGCAACGCCTGCCTGCACACCCACCAGGGTGAAGCTGGGGTTGACCACACTGACGCCCGGCGGGTCGGACAGGCGCAATCCCGTGTATTTCCCGTTGTGGCTGATCTGCCCGCTGGCGATGAAATCCATGCCGTTCCCCAGGGGAACGCTGTAGTCAGCGGACACGTTCCAGCTGAAGTCGGGCGTGACCGGCGGCGTGTCGCCTCCAATGTCTTTCATTATGGGGCTGCCGTCGTCATTGGCGCCGACCACCACGCTCGTGCCGCTGTCCCATTCGGCTTCGATCCAGCCGGCCGAGAAGGCTACCGAAAGCGACTCGCTCACCGCCAGGCTCACTTCCGCCTCCACGCCGAACTGCTTCGAATCGCCGACATTGTTGATCAGCTCCACGATTCCTGCCCCCACGGCGGGAACCTGCGTTTCGATCTGGCGCTGGTTGTAGTCGATGAAATAGGCCGCGACCGACGCCGACCCCCGGCCATCCATCAGGCGGCCTTTCCAGCCGGCCTCAAAATTGGTGGCGTCCTCGGCATCGAACGCCGGCAAGTGGTCCGGAACGTCCTCGCTGATATTGAAGCCGCCCGGCTCGAAACCGCGGGCGACCGTGCCGTAAAGCATGGAATCTTCACTCAGCCAGCGCGTCACGGACACCCTCGGCAAAATCTCGGTGCCGCTGTCGCTGCCCGTGTGGTTGGTGCTGAAGCGCAGCGTGTCGTTCTTCCAGCGGTCGGCGCGCAGGCCCACGCCCAGCTCCCATTCGCCCATGTCGTAGGTGGCGTTGACGAACGCTGCGAGGTGGCTCTTGTCGCGCATGCGCTTCTCGAACGGAGTCATCACGACGTCGCCGGTTTCCTCCGCCTCGGTCACGGTCTCGCCGGCCCAGACGCCGGTACACAGCAGTCCCGCCGCGCAGCCCAGCGGCCCGTCGATATTTCCGTCCGCGAAAATCACCGTGTCGTACCAGATCAGGTCGGAATCCATCTCCTCGTCGTACTTCGAGTAGTAGACGCCGCCCAGCCATTGAAACGCCCCTTCGTCCGTGGACGTGAAGCGGATTTCCTGGGTCAGCACGTCCATGTCCTCCGGCCGGATCAGCGACAGCAGGTACTCCTCTTTCTGATCCAGGTCGGTAAAGCGGGTGCTATCGGTGGTGGTCCACGACGAAACCGACGTGACGTCGAAGCCGTCCAGCTCCCAGTTCAACTCCACCATGCCCGAGGTGGTGTCACGTTCGTGGCGGGGATTGATGCTGGCGGGAACAACGTTCGGGTGTTGGAGATTGCCCTCGTCCAGTTCCCGGATCCAGGTGTTGTTCGGACCCTCGAAATCGTTGAAGCGCACGGAAACATACGCCGAGAGGTTGTCGCCCAGCGGCCCGGCGAGCGAAACCCGCGCGCCGGATTCTTCCGTGTTGCCGATGTCCTCGTCGTTGGTGCCGGCGATGCCGTTAAGCCGCGGCGGGTTCGGGTTGCTGAGATAGCCGTCGTTGTTGGCCCAGAAGGCGAACACCCGCATGGCCCAGTCGCCCTGTCCGAGCGGCAGGTTGAGGCTGCCTTCAATATCCAGGACGCCCTGGTCGCCGGCCACGCCCTTCACGCGGCCGAACATGGACTCGGGATCGGGCCGAGCGCTCACGAACTTGATCGCGCCGCCGATGTTGCTGCCGCCGTAGAGCGTGCCCTGCGGCCCTTTCAGCACTTCAATGCGTTCCAGGTCGCCGAAGCGCGAGGACGCGTCGGAAAACAGCTGCACGTCGTCGAGATAGAAGCCCACGCCCTGCGTGTTGCCGAAAGCGCCCAGGCCACGCACCGACACGTTGGGGAATCCGTCGAGCCGGGTGGACAGGTTGAGGTTGGGCACCTGGAAGCCCACGTCCTCGAGACCCCAGATGTTCTGGCGGTCGATGTCGGCCCCGGTGATCACGGACACCGACTCGGGAATCTCAAGCAGGCTCTCCGCGCGTTTGCGCGCGGTAACCACAATCTCTTCGATTTCCCCGGCGGCGCCCTCCTGTGCAAACGCGGTCCCTGCGGGTTGCAACGAAAGGACCATAGCTGCAAAAGCAGCGATTGATCCAAGCCATGCAAAGTTCTTGGACAACTTCGGCATCTTGGCGTCCCCTATGGCAGATAGATGACCGATTTTCCACAATTCGGCCCTGGAATCAAGCGCGCGAATTCTCGCCCCTGCCGGTTTGGGCCATAATTGGTCGCCCCTGCACCACGCCGGCACCAGGCACGCAATGAATCAGGCCGCCACTTCGCAAACCATCGAAGCCCTGCGCGATCAGGGACATTCACTCATGACCGGCGACGGTGTAGGCGACCGCTACAGCGTCGATTTCACGGCCGAAAACCCGTTCAGACCCGACGCCGTGGTGCGTCCCTCCTCCACCCGGGAAGTGTCCCAGGTGCTCAAGACCTGCTTTGAGAGAGGCCAACCCGTGGTCGTTCAGGGCGGAATGACGGGACTGGCCGGGGGCGCCACGCCGCAGGCGGGAGAACTGGCGCTGTCGCTTGAGCGTCTGTCCGGAATCGAAGAACTGGACTCGGCCGCCATGACGATTACGGCCTGGGCCGGTACGCCTCTGCAGGTCATTCAGGAGGCCGCGCTGGACGCGGGATTTCATCTGCCGCTGGACTTCGGCGCGCGCGGTTCCTGCCATATCGGCGGGGCGATCGCCACCAACGCCGGCGGCAACCAGGTCATCCGCTTCGGCATGACCCGCAACCTGGTGCTGGGACTGGAGGCGGTGCTGGCGGACGGCACCGTCATCAGTTCGCTGAACAAGATGCTCAAGAACAACGCCGGGTATGACTTGAAGCAGTTGTTTGTGGGCACCGAAGGAACGCTGGGTGTCATTACGCGCGCCGTCCTGCGCCTCTATCCGAAGCTTGAGAGCACCTGCACGGCCCTGTGCGCGGTGCGCTCGTTCGATCCTGCCGTTTCGCTGCTGCGCGAGCTGCAGGGCAAACTGGGCGGCTCGGTGAGCGCATATGAGGTCATGTGGTCGCCCTACTTCGACCGCGTGATCAGGCACAGCGACAGCCTGCGCTCGCCTTTCGACCGGGATTACCCGATTTACGCGCTGGTGGAAGCGGAGGGCTCGGACCAGGAAACGGACAGCCGGCGTTTCGAGGAAGTCCTGGCCGGGGCGCTGGAGGCCGGGCTGATCGACGATGCCGCGATCGCGCAATCGGAAAAGGACCGGCAATCGTTCTGGAACATCCGTGACGGCGTGGCCGAAATCACCGCCGACCTGCTGCCCTACGCCAGCCTGGACGTCAGCATGGACATCGCCGAGATGGCGGAGTTCCTGGATGAGTTCGACACGGAACTCAGGGAAGCGCTGCCGGACGTCATCAATCTCGTGTTCGGACACATCGGCGACAACAACCTGCACCTGTTCGTGAGCACGCGCCGCGAGGGCGATCTGGAGACCATCTTCGATATCGGCTATCGGCTCACCGGCGCGCACGGCGGCTCGGTTTCGGCGGAGCATGGCATCGGCGTGCTCAAGCGCGACTACCTGCACCTGTCACGGAGTCCGGAAGAGGTCGAACTGATGCGGCGCCTGAAGAACGCCCTCGACCCCAGGGGCATCCTCAACCCCGGCCGCGTAATCCCGGCCTAGCCCGGATATTGCATGAGTGAAGTGGGCAAGGTGTTGGATTCTCGATAAAATACAGTGTGTTAGAGCACTATCGAGAGACACCTTGCCCATGACGGATTGTAACCAACAACAGCTTCTGTTTCCACGCAGCAAGGGACGCGTAGTCGAGGCGCGTTTTGCCGGCGGCGACATTACTTCCAACGGCGGCGTCTTGCTGCTTCGTCAGGCCGACCGGGTCTTGGGTTTGACCGAGCGGGTGGCGAAGGCGCTGGGTGACCCGCGCCGTAAAGCCAGTTGCACCCATGACGCGCTTTCGATCGTTCGCCAGCGCGTGTATGGACTGGCGCTGGGGTATGAGGATCTGAACGATCACGGTGAGCTGCGCCGGGACCTGGCGCTGCAGACGGCCGTGGAGAAGGATCGGGCCTTGGCCAGCGCGTCCACCCTGTGCCGGTTTGAGCAACGCGCCGGAAGGGAAGAGGCGGTTCGCGTGCACGAGGTTCTTCTCGAGCAGTTCATCGCGTCGTATGAACGTCCGCCGCGGCGTCTGGTGCTGGACTTCGACGCCACCGATGACCGGGTGCACGGGCAGCAGGTGGGCCGTTTCTATCACGGCTATTACGACCACTACTGTTTTCTGCCCTTGTATGTGTTCTGCGGGGAGAAGCTTTTGGTCAGCTACTTGCGCCCGAGCAAGATCGACGCGGCCAAGCACGCCTGGGCGATATTGGCCCTGCTGGTGAAGCGGCTTCGCAAGACCTGGCCGAAGGTGAAGATCACGTTCCGCGGCGACAGCGGCTTTTGCCGCTGGCGGATGCTGTCGTGGTGTGAACGCCATGGAGTCGATTACATCGTCGGGATCGCCCGCAACAAGCGGCTGAACGCGTTGGCGACGCCGTTGTTGATCCAGGCGAAGGAGGCGTTTGAGCACAGCGGCGGCAAGCAGCGCCTGTTCGATGAGTTCTTCTACGCCGCCAAGACCTGGGGCCGGCCAAGGCGGGTGCTGGTCAAGGCCGAGCATACCGCCCGCGGGTCCAACCCGCGCTATGTGGTCACCAACCTGACCGGAGCGCCGCAACGCTTATACGACGCCGTGTATTGCGCCCGCGGCGACATGGAGAACCGCATCAAGGAGCAGCAACTCGACCTGTATGCCGACCGCACTTCCTGCCATGACTGGTGGCCCAACCAATACCGGGTGCTGTTATCGGCCCTGGCCTACGTGCTGCTCAACACGATCCGCCGGATCGGATTGAAGGGCACCGAACTGGCCCGCGCCTACGTCGGCACGATCCGGCTGAAGCTGTTGAAGATCGGCGCCGTGGCCTTGCGCAACACCCGCCGCATCCAGATCTTGCTGTCCAGCGCCCATCCGTATCAGGACCTGTTCGCTCTCGCCGCCGTCCGGCTCACACCCGGATAACCACACTCAGGCGCCGGCGCTCCCTTGGGGCCGGTTCAACGCCCAGGGACTCGCTCGCCCCAAGACCGCAAAACGGCGCCATCCTGCGGAAAAATCCCGCAACCAGGCTCCACAAAAGCGCCGGTCAAGACCGACTCGCTTCCGCCATCACCCGATGACGCCCAAAACAGACGTGCGCCCCGCAATCTCAGCGCACTCGTGCAACATCCGGGCTAG
>CAYMQG010000111.1:0-28445 GCA_964392625.1 uncultured Gammaproteobacteria bacterium
GTGCAGGTGGACACGTCCCGGCAGCTGGACCCCCAGGACCCGAATACCTTTCTCTTCTTTACCCGCAACGTGGGGCGCGGCGTGAACCGCGGCATCGAGCTGAGCGTGGAGTACCAACCCGGCGACGCGTGGCGCATGAGCGCGGCGCTCGGCCTGCTGGACACGGAAATCACCCGCTTTCCGGGCCGTCCGGAACTTGAGGGCCGCGAGCAGCCTCACGCGCCAGGCTACTGTTACGCGCTCGGCGCGCTGTGGCGCCACCCGCAAGGCTGGTTCGCCGCCGGCGAACTGACCGGCAGGGACGGCTTCTATTTTTCCAACAGCCACGACCGCAAGTCGCGCGCGTACACGCTGTTGAACCTGCGCGCCGGGCGGACCTGGAACGGCTGGGAAGCGTTCGCCTGGGCGCGCAACCTGCTGGACGAGTATTACGCGATCCGCGGCTTCTACTTCGCCAACGTGCCCCCGGACTGGCCCGACCAGGAGTTTCGCCAGCAGGGCGATCCACGGCACTTCGGCGTTACCATACGGCGGCGTTTCTAGAGAAGGGGGCCATGCGCATCACCGCGGAACTCAGCCTCTATCCGCTGGCCAGCGAGCAGCCGGTCGAGCGCATCATCGGTTTTGTCCGCGAGTTGCGCGAGCAACCCGGCATCGAGGTGCTCACCAACCAGATGAGCACCCAGCTTCGCGGCGAGATGGACGACGTGCAGCGGGCCGTGGATGCCTGCATGAAGGCGGTCATGGAATCCGGCGACCGGGTGGTGCTGGTGGCCAAGTACCTGAACGCCGACCTGCCTATCGAATCGCCCCCGCAGCTCTAGCGCCTTGTTCCGCATGGACCTGATGACGATCCTCGAGGTCGCGGGCGTCGTGCTCGGCTTCGTCTACGTGGTGCTGGCCATACGCCGCCATATCTCCTGCTGGCTGGCGTCGTATATCGCTTCCGGGCTGTTCGTGGTGGTCTTCCTGGACGCCGGCCTGATCTTCCAGCCATGGCTGCAGGTCTTCTACATGGTGATGGCCGTGTACGGCTACCGCAAGTGGCGAAGGGGAGCCAAAAAACCCGCGACGCTGGGTTACTGGGGCTGGCGCAACAACCTGCTCGCGGTGGCCGTGCTGCTGGCGGTCTCGATACCGATCACGATCTTCGGCGCGCAATACAGCGAGTCGTCGCTGTTCTTCATCGACGTGGTTACAGCGCTCGCGGCGCCGCTGGCCACCTTCATGCAGGCGCGCAAGTACATCGGCAACTGGATCTGGTGGATGGTGCTGGACACGACTTACGTGGCCCTGTACCTGGAGCGCGGCCTTTACTTCACCGCCGTGCTCTACGCCAGCTACTTCGCATTGGCATGGGTGGGCTACCGGTCCTGGCGCAAGGCGCTGCCGGCGTGAACCCCGCGCGGCTGCCCACTGAGATTCCCGGTCTCGGGCGTCTCGGATACGTCCGTCGGCTTTCCGGCGGCGGGGGATGGAACGAGACGTGGCTGGCCGCGCAGGGCGAGGAGCGGTTTGTCGTTCGCCTCGACACGCCCGCCGTTCGCGCGCTGGGCCTGGATCGGGCGGTAGAGAAGGCCGTGCTGCGTTCGATTCAGCGAGCCGGGCTCGGCCCCGAACTCATTTTCTCGGACATGCGCGACGGAGTGTTCGTGACCCGCTGGCTGCCGGGCCGGGCCTGCACGACCGGCGGTCTGCGCAATCCACGGCTGCTGCGCAATCTGGGAGCGATTCTCCGGCGTCTGCACGAGACGGTTCTTCCGCCGCCGAACGTCGAGCCGCTGAATCTGGCCCGTTCCGTCAACCGCTACGCATCGCTTGTCGGCGGGGTGCGGGCGCGCAGAACGGCGCATGAAGCCTGCCGTTTCCTCAACGCGGCCACCGGTCACCGCAGGAAGCCGGCGCTGTGCCACAACGATCCTGTCGCGCAGAACATTCTGCGCGGACCGGCATTGCGCCTCATCGACTGGGAGTTCGCCTCGCCGGGAGACCCCCTTTTCGACCTCGCCGTCGTGGTCGGTCATCATGATCTCGACATCGCGCAGGGCCGCGCGCTCCTGGGCGCGGCCAGGGGCCGCGTTCATACGTCCGATTGGCGCGGCCTGGCGCACCTCGTGGACGGCTACGGCAAGTTGCGCTTGCTGTGGGAGGCGGCCGTCAGGGCGGTCGCGCAGATTGATTAGCCGCCGCCGATTCTTTATGCTCGCCCGCCATGAACGACGTGGCATTTGACGTACGCGAACGCGTGACCAGCATCATCGACGGCGAGCCGGTAGGTCCGGCGCGGCGCGGGGTGGATTTTCCGATCATCAATCCGGCCAGCGAGGAGCCGAACGGGGTCCTGCGGGAAGCCGACGCCGAAGAGGTGGACGCGGCCGTGCGCTCGGCGCGCAAGGCCTTCGAGAGCGGCCCCTGGCCGCGCATGGGCGCCGACGAGCGCAAGGCGATTTTCCGCTCCATGCACGAGGCGCTGCACCGGCATCGCGATGAACTGGAGTTTCTCGACAGCCTCAACACCGGCGTGCCGATCAGCCAGGTTCGCGCCATGCACGTGGCGCGCGCGGCCTACAACTTCGAGTTCTTCGGCGAAGTCCTGAGCCAGGAATCGGGCGAGGTCTATACGCAGAACCCCAACTACCTGACCTACGTGACCCGCGAGCCGGTGGGAGTGGGCGCCATGATGGCGCCGTGGAACGCGCCGATACCGCTGGCATCGATGCGGGTGGCCACCTGCATCGCCTTCGGCAACACCTGCGTGCTCAAACCGTCCGAGTACACCCCGCACTCGATGCAGCGGATGGTGGAGATCTTCCACGAGGCCGGGCTGCCGCCGGGCGTCGTGAATCTGGTGAACGGGCGCGGGCCGGTCACCGGCACGGCGCTGGTGACGCATCCCGAAGTGGACATGGTGGGCTTCACCGGCGGATCGGAGACCGGGAAAATCATCATGTCGGAGGCCGGCAAGTCGCTCAAGCCGGTGCTGCTGGAACTCGGCGGCAAGTCCGCCAACATCGTTCACGAGAGCGCCGACCTCGACCGCGCGCTCGACGGCTCGCTGATCGGCATCTACTCCGGCAACGGACAGCAGTGCCTGGCGGGTTCGCGCATCCTGGTGCAAAAATCGATTGCCGACGAGTTCATCGAGCGGTTCGTGGAGCGCTCCCGCAGGCTGCGCATCGGCGACCCGCTAAACGCGGATACCGAAATCGGGCCGCTGTGCTACGAGAATCACATGAACCGGGTGCTGGGGTACGCGAGCCTGGCGCGCGAGGAGGGCGCGAAGCTGCTGACCGGCGGCGGCCGGCCCAAGGACATGGAGCAGGGCTGGTTCGTGGAGCCGACCGCGGTACTCGCCGAGGACAACTCCGCGCGCATCTGCCAGGAAGAGATCTTCGGCCCGTTCGCAACCTTCCTGACGTACGAGGACCTGGACGAAGCCCTGCGCATCGCCAACGACTCGGAGTTCGGCCTGGTGGCCTACCTCTGGTCGCAGGACCTCAACGTGACGATGCGCGCCGCGCGCGAGCTGCGCGCCGGCACGATCTGGGTGAACACGCCGATCTATCGCGAATTGCGGGCGCCCTTCGGCGGCTACAAGCAGTCCGGCATCGGCCGCGACGGGGCCCGGGGCAGCCTCGAGTTCTTCACCGAACCGAAGACCGTGAGCATTCCGCTTACCGATTTTCCAATGCTCAAGATGGGGAAATAAGATATGACCAGTGACCTTCCGGTGCGCGTGCAACGCACCAATCTCGTTGTGGCGGACCTGGAGCGCGCTTACCGCGTCTACCGGGACATCCTGGGCTTCAAGCTGGACTTCACGCTGGGGCACCGCCCCACGTCGTACTCGTTTACGGTGTTTCAGATCCCCCGGGAGGCCACTACCGGGTTCGCCGCGCTGAGTTCCAAAGACCAGCCGCGCAGCCTGGCACTCACCGAGATCAAGGGTGTGGAACTGCCCGAGCCCAACCTGCCCAGCAGCCACGCGCTGGTGCTGGAAGTGGACGATATCGACGGCGTCGTGGAGGCCGCGGGGGCCGAAGGCCTGCACGTCTTTCCGGAAGAAACGCTGCGCACGCACGACGGCCGCGTGGGCCGGGAAATCGGCATGCTGGACCACGACGGCCACCTGATCGTGCTCTATTGCATCCTGCAATCGTCCTGAGCGCCGTAGCGAAACTCGCTCAGGACCCGGACTTTATCCGGTTGCGCCGCCTCCAGCGGCGCTACGCTTTCACTATTGCCGGCAGCGTGGTGGTGTTCTACGCCAGTCTGGGCGTGGCGATGGCCTACTGGCCGGAAGTGCTCGACATCCGCCTCGTGCCGGGGCGCTGGATCACGGTCGGGCTGGTGTGGAACGTGCTGGGCCTGATCGGGTGGTTTACCGCCACGGCCACCTATGCGGCGCTCAGCACGCGCCGGCTGACGCCGCTGCGCGCCCGGATCAGGGAGCGTCACGGATGGGACCGCCCGGATGGCGCCTAACCTCGCTTCCATCCTCACTTTCGTCCTGATCCTCGGGGCGTCGCTGCTGATCACCTGGCAGGCGGGACGCAGGACGCGTTCGTCTTCGGAGTTCTATGCGGCTTCGCACTCCATCGGCGGATTCAGCAACGGGCTGGCGATCGCGGGGGACCACCTGTCGGCCGGGACGCTGCTGGGAGTGACCGCCGTCATCTATACGGACGGATACGATGGCCTGATTTACATGACGGGCGGGGCGGTCGGCTATCCGCTGTTGATGTGCCTGCTCGCGGAACGGCTGCGAAACCTGGGCAGCTACACCTTTGTGGACGTGTTGTCGGCGCGTTTTCAACAGGCCTCGATCCGCGTGCTGGCGGCCACCGGGACCCTCGTGGCCGCGGTCCTGTACCTGATATCGCAGATGGTGGCGGGCGGAGCGCTGTTCGAGGTGCTGTTCGGCATCCCTTATCCCTGGGCCGTCGCCATGGTGGGCGGTCTGACCGTGCTTTACGTGAGCGTGGGCGGAATGCTGGCGACCACCTGGGTGCAGATGACCAAGGCCGTGTTGCTCATGTTCTCGATCCTGGTGCTGCTGGCCCTGCTCATGCTGAACCTGGGCGAGGGGCCGCTGTCGCTGATGGAGTCGGCGGCCCGTGTTCATCAGCGCGGCGAGGAATGGCTGAGCCCCGGACAATTCCTGCCGGACCGGGTCTCGATCTTTGCATTCGTTCTGACCGGACTGGTCGGCATGGTCGGGCTGCCGCACCTTCTGATGCGCTTCTTTACCGTTCCCGACGCCCGGCAGGCGCGCCGGTCCGCGGTCTTCGCCACCGGCTACATCGTGACCTTTTCCCTGTTGCTGTGGATTACCGGGCTCGGAATCGTCGTGCTGCTGGCCGGGAATACGGAGATACTGGACGACCAGGGCGGAATGATCGGCAGCACCAACATGGCGATCATGCATACGGCGCGAATCATCGGCGGCAACGTGCTGTTGGGATTCATGGCTTCGGTGGCTTTCGCGACGCTTCTGGCGGTCGTTTGCGGACTGGTGCTGGCCGCCGCCGCGGCGCTGGCGCACGATCTCTACTGCGGGGTCTACAAGCGCGGCCGCGCCGACGACAGGACCGAAGTCCGGGCGTCGCGGATCAGCGTCGTGGCACTGGGCGTGGTGGCGGTGGCGCTGGGAATTCAGTTTCAGGGACAGAACGTGGCCTATCTGACCGCGCTCGCCTTTACCGTGGCCGCCAGCGTGAATACGCCGGCGCTGGTTGCGGCGCTGTTCTGGCGGGGGGCCAGCGCCCGCGGCCTGATACTCGGAGGCTGGGTGGGTATGGTCGTCTCGGTGGTATTGCTGGCGCTTAGTCCGGCCGTCTGGGAAGGCGCCCTGGGGCTCGAAAACGCGCCGTTCCCGTGGATTTACCCCGGGCTGTTCTCGATACCGGCCGCGGCGCTCGTAATCGTTGTAGTATCGCTGGCAGACCGCAGCCCCGAGGCGGCGCTGGGGCGCCGGCGCTACGATGAATTGCTGGCGCCGTCGGT
This sequence comes from uncultured Gammaproteobacteria bacterium, assembly GCA_964392625.1. Lineage (GTDB taxonomy): Bacteria > Pseudomonadota > Gammaproteobacteria > Steroidobacterales > Foliamicaceae > Foliamicus. The sequence continues at coordinate 6,007 of CAYMQG010000111.1, forward strand.
GCTTGGGCGGCGGGACACACCTGTGATACGGCACTAGTGCACCAGGAGACGAGCATGCCGGATTTGAAAAGGGCGGACGTCGCGGCGATCTACCATTCCCCGCTGCTGGACCTGGTCTACAGGGCGGCGACGGTGCACCGCGAGCACCATGCGCCCGGCGAGGTGCAGCTCTGCACGCTGCTTTCGGTCAAGACCGGCGGCTGCCCCGAGGATTGCGCCTATTGCCCGCAGGCGGCCCGCTACCACACCGGCATCGACCGGCACGGCCTGCTGGATCTGGACGCCGTGCTGGAAGCCGCGCGCGAGGCCAGGGAGGCGGGCAGCACCCGCTTCTGCATGGGCGCCGCCTGGCGCGAGGTGCGCGACAACCGCCATTTCGACGAGGTGCTGGAGATGGTTTCCGGCGTTCGCGACCTGGGCCTGGAGGTCTGCTGCACCCTGGGCATGCTCACCGAATCGCAGGCAGAACGCCTCAAGCAAGCGGGCCTGTACGCCTACAACCACAACCTCGATTCCAGCCGCGAGTTCTACCCGGAGATCATCGGCACACGCACCTACGACGATCGCCTCGAGACCCTGGCGAACGTGCACAAGGCCGGGCTGTCGGTGTGCTGCGGCGGCATCATCGGAATGGGCGAAACGGTCGATCAGCGCATCGACCTGCTGCACACGCTGGCCTCCCTGCCCAGCCCGCCGGAATCGGTTCCCGTGAACGCGCTTGTTCCGGTGCCCGGGACTCCGCTGGAAGACTGCCCGCCGGTCTCGACCTGGGAGATGGTCCGGATGATCGCGAGCGCGCGCGTGCTGATGCCGAAAGCCATGGTGCGCCTGTCCGCCGGGCGCTCGCGCATGAGCGCCGAGCAGCAGGCCCTTTGTTTCCTGTCCGGCGCCAATTCAATCTTCACCGGCGAAAAACTGCTCACCACGCCGAACCCCTCCTTCGACAGCGACGAGGGATTGCTCGAGCTGCTGGGCCTGACTGCCCGCGAACCGTATCGACAGCAGCAGGAATCCCGCCTGCCTGCATGAGCGCTGCGATACGGCGCGCCATACGGGAGGCGCTCAGGGAGCGTGAAAAGGCCGGCCTGCTGCGCAGCCTGGAGACGGCGCCCGGCGGCATCGACTTCTGTTCCAACGACTACCTGGGTCTGGCCCGAGACCCACGCCTGCGCCGAAGAATCGCCGCGCTCGCCGCCGATAGCGCCGCCTCTCAGGGAGCGACGGGTTCCCGGCTTATTTCAGGCAACCACCCTGCAATCGAGGCGCTGGAGGCCCGGCTTGCCGGGTTCCATTCGTCCGAGGCGGCGCTGGTTTTCTCCAGCGGCTTTGCCGCCAACCTCGGATTGCTGGCGAGCCTGGGCGGAGTGGCGCAGACGCTGGTCTGCGACCGCCTCCTGCATGCCAGCGCCATCGACGGAGGCCGCCTGAGCGGCGCGAAGCGGGCGATCTTCGCGCACAACGACATGCGCGACCTCAAGGCCAGGCTGAGCGAGCTGCATTCCGGACAGACTGCCGCGATCGTGGTGGAAACGGTCTATTCGATGGATGGCGACTTTGCGCCGCTTGAGGAAATTGCGGATCTGGCCGAAGAACATGACGCCGCGGTCGTAGTGGATGAGGCGCATGCCAACGGCGTGCTGGGCCCCGCGGGACGCGGCGGCGTGGTCGCCGCCGGACTGCAGGACCGGGTGCTGGCCCGGGTGGTGACTTTCGGCAAGGCGCTGGGGCTGCAGGGCGGCGCCGTGCTGTGTTCGAAGGACCTGCGCGGCTACCTCGTGAATTTCGCCCGTTCGTTCGTGTTCTCCACCGGAGTCTCCCCGCTGTGGGCGGCGAGCGTGCAAGCCGTCTACGAAATGCTTCCGGACCTGGATGCGGAGCGTGAAGAGTTGCTGGACAACGTCTCCCGTTTTCGCGAGCGCGCGGCGGAGATCGCGCAGCCCTGGGAGCCGAGCGAGTCGTGGATCCAGTGCCTGCGCGTGCCCGGCGCCCGGCGCATAACGCGCGTGGGCGGCGTTCTTCGCAGCCGGGGAATCGCCGCCCGTCCGATCCGTGCGCCCACCGTTCCCGCCGGCGAGGAGCGAATTCGGGTGTGTCTGCATGCACACAACACCAGGGAGGAAATCGACCGCCTGTTCGGCGCCGTGGACGAAGCCCTGCGTCAGGACCCGGGAGCGAGGGCATGACGCTCGCGGTGTCCCGACTTCCCGGCGGGCGTGACACCCTCGCTCCCAGGCGCCGACGGGAGCTCCCCGGCGAGTGGATATAATCTTGCGCCCCCAGCCAATACCGGTAATGCCCCATGAAACACCTGATCGCCGTTGCAACGCTCGCCCTTTCCGGCGCGGTTCTCGCCGACGAGGCGCCGACTCAAAGTCTGGAGGAAGGCATGCAGGCGCCCGACTGGACCTTGCCCGGCTCCGATGGGAAAACCCATGCCCTTGCGGATCTGCTCAAGGAAGGCCCGGTGGTGCTTGCCTGGTTTCCCAAGGCCTTTACGCCGGGCTGCACGGCCCAGTGCAAGTCCCTGGCGGAAAACGGGGACATGATCCGCGAATACAAGGTCAGCTACTTCATGGCCAGCGTGGACCCCATCGACGACAACACGGATTTCGCGAGCCAATACGGTGCGGACTTCCCGATCCTCTCCGACGAAAGCAAGGAAGTGGCGAACGCTTACCGGGTGATCGGGCGGTATGGCGTGCCGAGGCGCGAAACCTTCTATATCGGAACGGACGGCGTGATCCTGGCGGTGGACCGTGAGGTTGACGCCCAGGGGGCTGCCGAGGAAACCGCCGCAATGCTGGCGAGCCTGGGCGTCGATAAACGCGAGCCTTCGGCTTTGCCGGTCGGCCGGTAGCCGCACCGACCCGGATCCGGATGCGGGGGCGCCGCGCCGCTGCATCGTTCGTCGGCAGTCCGGCGCAGGCGGGAACTGATGGAGCGCTGCGCAGTCGCGGGCATCGGAACCGGCGTAGGCAAGACCCTGGTCTCGGCGCTGCTCGTGGAGCGCCTGGCAGCCAGTTACTGGAAGCCCATACAGGCCGGTGGCCTGGTGCATACGGACACAGAGGAGGTCCGGCGGCTGGTCACGTTCAGCCGCGGCCGCTTGCTGCCCGAGGCGTACAGCCTGCATGCGGCGATGGCGCCGGACGCCGCGGCGGCCCACGAAGGCGTCACCATACGCAAGGAGAGCTTGCGCCTGCCGGACGTGGAAGGACCGCTCGTGGTGGAGCCGGCCGGCGGCGTGCTGGTCCCGGTGGCCGACGGTCTGCTCAACATTGATCTTCTGAAATACTGGAACCTGCCGGTAGTCGTCGTTTCCAGCTACTACCTGGGCAGCATCAATCACACGCTGCTTACGGTGGAGGCGCTGAAGTCGCGCGACCTGCCGCTGGCCGGTATCGTGTTCAACGGCGAGCGGAACGACCATTCCCGCGGCGTGATCCTTCGCGAGACCGGGATTAAGTGCATTCTCGATCTTCCCAACCTGCGCCAGCCAGTAAGCCCCGGACACGTGAAGGCCTACGCGGCGAGAGTCGACCTGTGAACGAGCGCCTGTCCGCCGCCGACCTGGATTTCGACAGGCGGCACGTCTGGCATCCCTACGAGTCCATGCGGAATCCCACGCCGGTCTATCCGGTGGACTCCGCCCGCGGCGTGCGCCTGACGCTGGCCGACGGGCGGGAGCTGATCGACGGGATGTCATCGTGGTGGTCGGTAATCCACGGCTACAACCACCCGGCGCTGAACCGCGCGGCGCGCAAGCAGATGTCGCGCATGCCGCACGTGATGTTCGGGGGGCTCACGCATGCGCCGGCGATCCGGCTTGCGCAACGGCTGGTCGAATTGACTCCGGGAGATCTGGACCGGGTCTTTTTCTCCGATTCGGGGTCGGTGGCGGTGGAAGTCGCGATCAAGATGGCCCTGCAGTACTGGCGCGCCCGCGGCGTGGAGGGCCGGACCCGGCTGCTGACCATACGGCGCGGCTACTATGGCGACACCTTCCAGGCCATGTCGGTATGCGATCCGGTGACCGGCATGCATCACCTGTTTTCCGGGGTCGTGCAGCAACAGCACTTCGCCAACGCGCCGCGCGTGCCGTACGGTGGAAACTGGGACCCGTCCGACCTGGACCCGCTGCGCGAGTTGGCGGAGCGCCATCGGGACGAGATCGCCGCGGTGATCCTGGAGCCCATCGTGCAGGGCGCGGGTGGCATGCGTTTCTATCATCCCGAGTATCTCAAGGGCGCACGCGAACTGTGCGATCGCCTGGGACTTTTGCTGATCGCCGACGAGATCGCCACCGGGTTCGGACGCAGTGGCGAAATGTTCGGCTGCGAGCATGCCGGCGTGGTGCCCGACATCATGTGCGTGGGCAAGGCCCTGACGGGCGGCTACATGAGCCTGGCCGCGACCCTGGCCCGCGCGCATGTCGCGGAAGCGATGTCCTCGGCCGGAGGTGCGGCCGGCGTTCTGATGCACGGCCCCACCTTCATGGCCAATCCGCTGGCCTGCGCGATCGCCAATGCCAGTGTGGAGCTGTTGCTGGACTCGCCGTGGAGAAAACGCGTGGCCCGGGTCGAACGGGAGCTGCGCCGGGGGCTCGCGCCTTGCCGCGATTTGTCCCAGGTGGCGGACGTGCGCGTGCTCGGCGCGATCGGGGTGGTGGAGACGCGCAGGCCCGTGGACGTCGCGACGACCCAGGGCCGGCTGGTGGAACGGGGCGTGTGGGCGCGGCCGTTCGGCAGACTGGTTTACCTGATGCCGGCCTACGTGATGGCGCCGAGGGACCTGCGCCAGTTGTGCGCCGCCGTCTGCGAAACGGTCGCCCTGGAGCCCGCCTAGCACCAAGCGGGTACCATCATCCGCCTCCCCCAATTCAAAAGGAATTTCCAATGAGTGAAGAGCTGCTGTACGAAAAGGACGGGGCTCTGGTGGTGCTGACGATCAACCGGCCTGACGAACGCAACCTGCTGGGCCGTATCGGCGATGGCGCCTTGTTCGAGAAGGCGGCCGATCGAATTCAGGCGGATTCCGAAGTGCGTTGCGCGATCCTCACCGGTGCGGGCCCGGCGTTCTCGTCCGGCGGCGACGTCAAGGCCATGCGCGACCGCAGCGGAGCGTTCGAGGGCGGGTCCGCGGAATTGCGCGAGAGTTACCGCAACGAGATACACCGCATGGTCCGCGCCCTGTGGAACCTGGACGTGCCGCTGATCGCCGCGGTCAATGGACCCGCGATCGGGCTCGGCAACGACGTGGCCTGTCTGGCCGATATCCGTCTGGCCTCGGAGAAGGCGCTGTTCGGTCAGACCTTTCTCAAGCTGGGCCTGATTCCGGGCGACGGAGGGGCCTGGATCCTGCAGAATCTGATCGGTCACTCGCGCGCCGCGCAGTTGCTGCTTACCGGCCAGCTCATCGATGCCGAAACGGCCAGGGACTGGGGGCTTGTCAGCGAAGTCGTCCCACCGGAAGAGTTGCTGCCGAGGGCCCGCGAGCTGGCCGGCGAAATCGCGCTGCAGCCGCCTGTGGCGCTGCGCATGGCCAAGCAACTGCTTCGCGCCGGCAGGCAGGACCGGTTCGAGTCGGTCATGGAAATGTCCGCGAACCTGCAGGGAATACTGCAGCGCACCCGCGACCACGACGAGGCGGTGGCGGCGTTCTTCGAGAAGCGCCCGCCCAAATTCACCGGGAACTGATCCGTTGAACCAGGCGTTTCGTTACCCTGTATAAAGACAACTCGTCAACTTCGGCGGTCGTGCCCGCCGAAGCCGGAGGCCGGAGCGTCCTGCAGCCCTAGTGGCCTTCGTGTACGAAGCCGGCTTCCACGAAGTGCAGTGCGTAGGCGAGGGCGATTCCCACCAGGAAGGCGACGATCAGCTTGACGCGGTCGTGGGAATGAAAGTGGATTTCCGGCAGCAGGTCGCTTAGCGCCACGCACAGGAATGCGCCGGCTGCAAAACACAGCACGTAACCCGCAACCACGCCTCCCTGCGCGGCCCCCAGTTGCGCGCCCAGCCAGAAGGTCGCGAGGGCCACCACCGGGCAGAGCAGAGCGAACCCGATGTTGACCAGATTGCGCGACCTGCGCCGGAAGCCGGCCGAGCGCATCATGCTGAGAATCGTATAGGCATCCAGCGGCTTGTGCAGCAGGATGGCCAGGAAAGCGCCGAGTCCCGGCAGCGCTCCGATTCCTCCCGTCGGCCTGATGCTTACCTGAACGCTGGCCCCCAGCGTGATGCCCTCGGTGATCGTATGGACTGCCAGACCCAAAATGATGCCCGCCAGACTCCGGGCGCCGATGGCCGTGCGGGAGTGCCCATGATCGTCGTACAAGGATTTCGCTTCGTCGCTGAAATCATGCTGGTGAAACTGGAACATGCGCAGCAGGGCCACCATGAAAACAATGCCCAACACAGTCCACAGCGCGCCCTTTTCGAGACTCTCGGGTCCGGGGATTCGTTCGATTCCGTGCGGCAGCAGGTGATACACGGCGATTCCCAGGATCAGGCCGGCGACGAGGCTCATCACGACCTGGATGCGCGTGTGCGTGAGGACGCCGAGGCCGGATATTCGTCCACCCAGAAAGGATGCGGCGAAGATCGCCGCGCAATAGCCCAACAGCAGCAGCAGGGAAGTCGAAGTCATGGCGCGTCAGCCCAAAACGATGGCGAGTTGTCTTCGCCCAGGTTTCTGCAATGTGACCCCCCGCATCCGGCTGGAATGTTTCAGAAAAACAGCATCAGCAGCACAATACTGACGATCCCGCCGATCAGGAACGCCGCGCCCGCCGCGACGCCGGAAGCCGTTGCGAAATCCGCCACGCGGAAAGCCTGGTTCTCCACAAAGAACAGCACCTGCGTGCGGTCCATTTCCCCGTCGACAAATCTCTTGAGGGCAGTCTCCGCCCCGTGCGCTTCCTTGACCGAAACCAGCGCCACGAGAATGGTGGTAATGGCGGAAGTGAGAATGCCGACGGCGAAGATCACCAGGGCCGTCAGGGCCACCCAGTGGTAGGCAGCGTCCTCGGAATTCGGCGATGTGCTCATGAATCCGATCACGAGCGCCGCGCCGCCGGCGTTGCCCAGCAGCAGCATGCGCGCCGACTGGTCGATCAGGCGGAACATCACGCCGCGCCGCCGGGCCACGACCTTGTAGAGTTCGCGCAGCCACTCCTCGCCGATCTCCTCCAGTGAGAACTGTTCCAGTTTCTTCACGAGCCGCTCGTCCCGATTTCCGGTTCGGCGTCCAGGCGAGTCAGACGGATATAGCGCGACCCGGCGTTCGATCCCGGCTGGAACTCGATCTTCCAGTCGTCCAGTTCCAGCGGCTCCGGAGAAAGTGCATTGCGCAGGAAGTTCTCGCGCGTCAGCCCGCCTTCCATCCGCTCCAGCACGGCGATTACGAAACGGCCGAGGATGTAGCCTTCCAGCGAATCCTCGTTGACCGGGTCATCCGATTTCGTATGCTGCGCTTCCTCGGAAACGGCCCGCTGAAAACTCGCCACGATCGGACTCTGGGAATTGTCGGCGTCCGGCACTACCTCGGTTACGAGGATTTTCGGGTTCGGCTCGCTTATCAGTTCCTTCAGTTCATGCGAGACCGTGTACGAGAGGTTTGCCATCAGGTATTCCTGTCCCAGCGAGTTGGCCAGATTGATTATGGTGGAGTTCGCCGCGTAGGTACCGACCAGCAGGATCGCGTCGAGATCCGCTTTCTCCACCGAGAACAGGCTCGTATGTACGGCGTGGGTGTTGCGGGTGTACGCACTCCTCGCCAGTATGGGAATGGCGCGTTCGTCCATGAGCGCCTTGTAGCTTCTCAGCGCCGTTCGCCCGAAGGCGTCGTCCTGGTAGATGATTCCGAACCTCGCCCCTCCCTGCTCGATCATGTAGTCGACAAGCCGCTCGATTTCCTCGAAGTAGCTGGCTCTCAGGTTCACCACGTTCGGATAGCGCTCGGCATCGCGCAGGAAATCCGCGCCGGTCAGGGGGCCTATGAACGGGACCCCCGCATTCCTGAGCATCGGAGCGATGCGTCTCGAGGTGGGCGTTCCGACAGCGCCGATGACCGCGAACACCTGCTGTTCGGAAACGAAGGTCTCGGCATTGGCGGCCGCCAGATCCGGCTCGTAGCCGTCGTCAAGCGCAAGCAGCTCCAGCGTCCTTCCGGCCACCCCGCCCTTGCTGTTCTGTTCCGCGAACGCTGCAAGAATGCCTGCCCTGTAGTGCGTCCCCAGATCCTCGTTCGGACCTGTGAAACAGGCGGTCTGACCGAACAGGATCCGGTCGGCGGAAACTCCGGGGGCGGCGCTCGCGGCAGAAGCCAGCGAGGCCAGGGCCACAATCAGTACGGCCTGCCTGAACATGCTATTCGGGGACGGCCTCTGCCTGCTGCTCATCGACTTGCGATTCCTCCTTCGCCAGGGTTTCCACCATCGGCTCGGTAAACGGCTGATCGGTCGCCGGCGGCGGGTCGCTCTTTACCCGCTGGTGCGCAAAGACGGACGCCGAGTCGAAAATGAGCGACCTCGGCCGCGCAATGACCAGGTCATCGCGCTCGGCGCTGCGGCTGTGGAATTGTCCGCTCACCAGGAACTTGTCTTCATCCACGGTCTCGACGGCATGCTCTCCGGGGCGCGTGGTCGCGGACAGCAAGGGACGGTCTGCGCCGGCCGGCGGAACCAGAATCATCTCCGCGGGCGATGCTCCGCCCAGGCCATCGATCATATTGATGTCTATCGTTGACTCGGAACCGGGGTTGACCGCCGCGAGACTGGCATCCTTGAATATGGTGCGCATGCGCTGCCAATAGCGCGTGACCGTGACCTGGGCGGGCTGTTGCCGGTATTCGTCCAGCAGCTCCAGGAACGCGTCGGCGCTGCTTCCGGCCTGGACCACCCTCTCCGTGGCCTTGGCCCGCGCGTCCATCAGAATGGCCTCGGCCTGTCCGCGCGAACGCGCCAGGAAGTGTTCGCGGTCCCGGTTGGCGTTGCTGATGGCCTGGGCCTTGTCGGCAGTGGCATCGCTGACGTCGCGGAAGGCGGCGCGCGTTTCCTCCACGGGGCCGACCTCGACGATGTTCAGGGCGACCAGTTCCAGGCCGATGTCGTTCTGCTCAAGTTCCAGCGCAACGGCTTCTTCAATGTGCTGCTGAATGATGTTGCGGTTCAGGGTGAGTACCAGATCGATGAAGTTCTGGCCGACGGTCTGCACCAGTTCCTCGCGGATGAGCATGGTGAGGACCTGTATGGGATCTTCGGTGGCGAACAGAAAGTTTCGCAGGTTATCGATCTGATACTGAACGGCCACCGCAATTTCGAGCAGATTGGTGTCGCCCGAAAGGATCGTGAAGTTGACTGTGCCGGCGTCGGCGCTGGCTACCTGGTACCCTTCGATCCTGAGAACCTTGCGGACATAAGTCTTTTCGATGATCGGCACGCAGTAGTGCCAACCGGGCTCGACGTTCGCGTCGATCACCCGGCCGAAGCGCGTACGCACGCCAAGCTCCTCTTTCTTGACGACGTAGAAGCCGGTGGCCAGAAAAACGGCCAGCGTAGCGGCCAGCACCCCCAGCGTCAGCTTGCCGCTGTTGCGGCCGACAAAGTCGAACGCCTGATGAATGGCGCGGGTGCTGGGCGGCAGCTTTTCGCTCATGGGCCGGGCGCTTCGGTGGCGTCCAGATACTTGAACAGTTCATTGTCGGCCGGCAGCATGAGCGTGGTGTTCTTGTCGATAATCAGGTCATAGCTGTCCAGTGCGCGGATGAACTTGTAGAACTCCGGGTCCTGCTTATAGGCCCTGCCCAGCAGGGCAATGGCCTCCGCTTCGGCGCGGCCGAGGATGGCGGTCGCCTGGGCATGCGCCTCCGCCAGCAGCTTTTCGTGTTCGTTGATGGCCAGTGCCTCGATTCGGATCGCCATTTCCTCGCCTTCGCTTCGATAGCGCGTCGCGATCCGCGCCCTCTCGGCGATCATGCGTTCTATCACGCTGGGGCGATTTTCCGGGGGCAGCGTGTACTCGACGATTCCCGCGCGGAGCACTTCCACGCCATAGCTCTCAAGTGCGATGGGCGCGATGCGCGCCAGAATCTCGGCCGCCGCTATGTCGGTGTCCTCATGCTCCAGGCCCAGCCCGATGAACGCTTCCCGGGCCATGTTGCTGATGATGATTCCGCTGCTGGAAAGATACAGGTCCTGGAGTTTCTCGATCGCGCTCTCGCCTGTGCGGATCGCCTCCACGAACAATATCGGGTCCACGACGCGCCATAGCAGGTAGCCATCCACGAGGATGCTTTTCTGGTCCTCGGTGAGCAACTCGTTGGGAAGATCGGTCAGGGTGTGGATGCGGCGGTCCACCTTGTAGATCGTTGATATGGGGCGCGGCCACTTGAGATGAAATCCGGGCTGGCGCACCGGTGGTGAAATCCTGCCGAAGTGCGTAAGCACGCCCTGCTCGGTTTCATTGATTACGTAGAAGCTGTCGTATGCCACCACGCTCAGCGCGATTGCGGCCGCGGCCGCTGTAAGTTTTTGTTTCCAATTCATGGCCTGTGCTCCTCGCCCGGCTGCCCGTTCGCAGCAGGGACTTCATCCGGCCTTCTTTTCCACAGCGCGACTTTTTCAAGGCTGTCCTGATTGGGGACGATGATCTTGGCGTTTCCGGAAAGGGCGGTTTCCAGCTTTTCGCGCCAAAGCATGTTCTGCGTTACTTCGGGCGCCGTTGCAACCGCGGAGGCCACGGTAATGATCGCCTCGGCCTCCGCCCTTGACGTTGTGACCCTGCCGTAGGCGGCACCCTCGGCCTGCCGCACTTCGTATTCGGCGTTGCCGTGCGCCTGGGGAACCAGTTCGGCCATGAATCGCTGCGCGTTCACCACGATCCGCTCCTTGTCTTCCTGGGCGCTGGACACTTCGCGGAACGCGCTCACCGTCTCCATTGTCGGAATAATGCCCAGCAGGTTGACCTTGACGAGGTCAACGCTTCTAAGCGCCGGTGTGCTGTCCTCCCCGGGATCCGTGAACAGAATGCCGATTTCGCGCTCCAGGGTAGCCCTGTGAACGTTCAGAAGCTGTTCCAGGTCCCGGGCCGCAACGAAAGAGCGCACATGGTCGCGCACCCAGCGCTCGATGATCTGTTCGGGATTCTTCGTCCGGTAGTGATACGTATACGGATCGTTTACCCGGTATTGCACATTCACATGGACCGAAATCAGGCTCAGGTCACCGGCCACGTACTCGTGCGGCGCATCGCCCATGATCGACTTGACCTCCCGGATCGGCCACTTGTCCACCTTTACCACCGGACGGGGAGCGAGGTAATGCAATCCCGGCTGCAGGTCTTTCCAGTACACCCGGCCCGCCAGCCGCCCGTATCCGACGCTGTCGGGCGGGATCGTGGTGAAGCCGGTGGCAAGCAATGCGCCCAGGGCCAGCACCCAGACAATCACGCCCATCGGCGTGCTCGGCACCAGAATGCCCTTGAATGAGCGGTTGCGCGTCATGCGCGCCCAGGTGCTGCGCCAGCGCGAGGACACCGGCCTGATGTTCATCAGCAGGTCTTCGTAGCCGCTTTTCAGAGCGCCCGCGCGGAAGCGCCACACAACCAGCGCAAAAAGCGCAAACGCCGACGCCCATTGCAGAAACTGGATGGTGGTGGATTCCGAGGGCGCCAGGTTGACGGTAATGCCCAGCCCCGTGGCCAGAAGCAGGATGTCGATCAGGATTCCGAGAACTACCGTCACGGCGATTACGGAACTCACATAAACCGATGCGAAACGCACCCCGAACTGGCTCATGATGATCGCGATGGTTCCGGTGTTGGTGGCCGGGCCGGTCATCAGGAAAATCAGCGCCGCGCCGGGGCTGAAGCCCTTGGCGACCAGAGCCGCCGCGATCGGCGTGCTGGCCGAGGCGCAGATGTATAGCGGAACGCCTACGATCACCATGATCGGGTAGGACAGCCAGCGGGCGTACTCGCTGGCCATCAGGTCGCCCGGAATGGCCAGGTAAAGGACGCCGCCCAGCGCCACGCCCACCAGCAGCGCGAAGAGTATGTCGTCGGCTATCTCGACGAACCCGTAGCGGAATATGTGCCGGACCACCTTGCGGAAGCTCAGGCCGGCCTGGCCCGAAGGTTCGGCGTCCGGCTCACCGGGCGCCCGTCCGGGTTGGCCGTTGGCGAAATTGGGATCGTGATAAAAGTCCGGCTTGAGCCAGGAAGCGGACTTGAGCCTGCTGGCGGCCAGGTACAGGCTTTGCGCCCACCTGCCGGCCATTCTTCGCATTTCGGAGGGGCTGACGTAGCAGTCGTCGCTGCCGGGCAAAAGCGGCTTATGCTCGCCGTGGTCGTGATCATGATCGTGGCCGTGATCGTGATCATCGCCGCTGGTCTCGGCCTCGGGATCGTCGCCGCGTATCAGTCCGATACTGAAGACGCCGGCCACGACCGCGGTCACGAAGCTGATGATGGGGCGCACTACCGCCGCTATCCAGCCGAAGAACGCGTTGGTCACGAGAATGGAGTCGGCGCCGGTTTCCGGCGCCGTAATAAGGAATGACATGCACGACGAACGCGACGCGCCTTTCCTGCGCATTTCCGCCACCACCGGCACGACCGAACAACTGCACAGCGGCACCGGCACGCCCAGCGCCGCGCTGGTGCTCACCGATTTCAGGCTATCGTGGCGCAGCCACCGGAGAATGGCCTCCCGGGATATGAATACATGAATCAGCCCGGAGAGGAACAGGCCAAGCAGCAGCATGGGCGCGAGCAACAGGAAAGACGCCCACAGGAAGCCGAAAAATCCCGCAATCAGTTCGCCAACCCCCGCAACTGGCATCAGGTCTTCCTCCGCAAGGTTAATCGCACCTTCGATGTCAAGCCGCTATTTTACGCACAAGATCACGCCGTGCGCTCTCCAATTTGACCCTCCGCGGATTCGTGTTTAGGATAAACGCCCCTTTTTGGAGGCTGTCGTGCGCGCCGAGGGGTTCGGTGGCGGCGGCAGGCGAGGAGTAAACAATGGCTGACAATTCTCCCACCGGCAGTTACGTCCAGATGGACGCCGTAGACTGGGTTCCGTTTCCGCAAGGACTGTGCCAAGGCGACATCAGCTGGAAGCTGCTGCACGTTTCGCCTGAAGCTGGCGCCTGGACCGCGATCTTCGACTGCAAGGCCGGTTCGTCTTTCGCCAAGCACATCCATATGGGTCCCGGCGAATACTTCCTGACCAAGGGCCGCATGAATGTGCGCGGCGGCACCGCCGAAGGCGGCGACACGGCCGTTGCGCCGGGCTACGGCTACGAAGCCTGCAACGCCCAGCACGATCACACCGAGTTCCCCGAGGACAGCGAGTTCTACATGACCTTCCTGGGCCCGCTCAACTTCCTGGACGACGACGGCAACACCGTCGCGCTGGTGGGCTGCAAGCAGGTCCTGGACGCCTGGAACGCCTCTTAGGGCGGTCGTTTCCATCGACTCTGCGGCCCGGAAACGCAGCGGGCCGTAGTGTGTTACGCTTGCGGCGCGGGGGGACCGCGCCATGCTTGCCATGCTGCCTGAAAATCGTTGCCGTGTTCGCGGCGTTGCCTGCGTTGCGGTTTTGCTGCTTTGCGCGGGCGCGCTGGAGGCGAACCAGCACTGGCACGGCGAGGATTGTGCTGGCGACGTATGCGCGGTATGCCTGTTCGCCGATTCCGGCAGCGCCGCCCCCGGCGTTTCGGAGCAGCCCGGCCCGCGCCTTTTGCGCGTATCGGCGCCCGTCGCCTCTCGATACTTCCTGGCGGCCTCGCGGTCGTTTGAGCCTCGCCGCACCCGGGCCCCGCCCATCTCCTGATTGCACCCCTTGAACAGCGTGCGCGGCATCCGCCGATGATGCGCACGGGACTGGTGGATCAGGAGATGGCCAATGAGTTATTTGAGAATTGTTTTTTTGATTGGAGCGCTCGCCGGCGCGCCCGCGGGTTTTGGACAGGAACAGGCCCAGGAGGCGCAAGAGGAGCCGGACGGGGCGATCGAGGAAATCGTGATTGTGGGGCATCCGCTGTCCGCCGAAGGTCTGGCGACCCCCGCCGAGGTCCTTGCGGGCCGCGAACTTGAGCGGAAAGTAGCGCACAACATCGGCGATACCGTAGGCGGCGAACCCGGCATACACAACAGTTCCTTCGGATTGGCCGTGGGCCGTCCCGTCATTCATGGGCTGGGCGGTGTGCGGGTGCGAGTGATGGAGGACCGCATCGATACCATGGACGTGGCGGTGACCAGCGGCGACCACGCCGTGAGCGTGGAACCCTTCATCGCCAACCGGGTTCAGATCTTCAAGGGCCCCGGAGCGCTGTTGTACGGCTCCGGCGCCATAGGCGGGGTGGTCGATACCCACACCGGGCGAATACCTCATGAGGTGCCCGGTGAACTGGACGGCAAGGTGAGCCTGGGGTTCGGCAGCAACGGCAACGCGCGGACCGGATCGTTCCGTCTGGACGGCGGCGCGGGGAGCTTTGCCTGGCACGTCGACGCGTTCCGGCGCGAAACCGATGACTACGAGATTCCGGGCTTCGCCGAGTCCGAGTTGCGCCGCGCGATGGAAGAGGAGCACGAGGAAGACGAAGACCACCATGAGGAAGAGGGCGACGAAGAAGAGGAAGAAGATCACGAGGAGGAGGAAGAAGTCTTCGGGATTCTTCCCGGCAGCGGCCAGGAGATGTTTGGCGGCTCCGGCGGCTTTTCGGTGATCGGCGAGCGCGGCTTCTTCGGGATCGCGGTCAGCGTTCTGGATGGGGAGTACGGCATTCCGGGCCACGACGAGGAACTCCATCTCCACGGCGAAGAGGAAGAGGAAGAAGGCGACCATGAGGAAGAGGAAGAGGAGGAGGATCATGAAGAAGAGGAAGGGGTCACGCCTTACATCGACCTGAAGCAGACGCGCGTGGATATCGAGGCCGCCTTGGCCGATCCGCTTCCCGGTTTTACCAACGTCAACGTCAGGCTGGGCATCAACGATTACGAGCATGCGGAAGTGGAGGGGTCCGGCGAGGTAGGCACGGCCTTTGAAAACCAGGCTTGGGAGGCGCGCGTGGAACTGACTCACGAGCCGGCCGCGGGCTGGACCGGCGCGCTGGGCCTGCAGCTGGCGGACCGGTCGTTTTCGGTGGTTGGTGAAGAGGCCTTTACGCCGCCCGTGGATACCCGTTCCCTGGGCGCTTTCTGGGTTGGCGAGCGAACGCTGGCGGATTTCAACGTGGAGGCGGGGATCCGCCTGGAGAACGTCGAGCACGAGCCTGAAGCAGGCGGAAGCTGGGACTTCACTACCTTCAGCACATCGCTGGGCGCGATTCTGCCGGTTGACGCCAACTGGACCGCGTCGGCGCTGATCGATTACTCCTCGCGGGCGCCGGTGGGCGAGGAATTGTTCTCGTACGGTCCGCACCTGGCCACCCTGAGCTTCGAGATCGGCGATTCCGAAATCCAGGAGGAAAAGGCGCTGAACTTCTCGGGGGTTCTGCGTGGGGCAGGCGACGGCTGGTCGTTCGCCGCCACCATCTATCGCACCGCCTTTTCCGATTTCATCTATCAGGCCGCGACCGGAGAGGAAATGGAGGAGC
Source organism: uncultured Gammaproteobacteria bacterium (assembly GCA_964392625.1). Lineage (GTDB taxonomy): Bacteria > Pseudomonadota > Gammaproteobacteria > Steroidobacterales > Foliamicaceae > Foliamicus. The sequence continues at coordinate 21,605 of CAYMQG010000111.1, forward strand.
TGCTTGTGCGCCGGTTCGCGCAGGCCGACGCAACTTTCACCGGCCTTGATCTGGAGGCCTCGGTTACGGTAATGGAGCGGGGCGACGCGCGTCTGGCCGTGACGGGTTTCTTCGACACGGTGTCCGGCGAAGTGGACGTGGGCGGCAACGACCATCTGCCGCTTATTCCGCCGCGTCGCGCGGGAATCGGGCTTGATTTCGAGTCCGGCGCGTTCAACGCCCGACTGGACTACGTCCGCGCCTCCGCACAGGACGACGTGGCCGATTACGAGCTTCCCAGCGAGGGCTACAACGATCTGCGCGCCTGGTTGGGCTACGAGATCGAGCGGGACGGCATGCTCGCGGAGATTTTCGTGCGCGGCAGAAACCTGACCGGAGACGAGCAGCGCAAGCACACCTCCATCATCAAGGACCGGGCGCCCGAACCGGACCGCACGATCGAGGCGGGATTGCGGATAAGCTTCTAGAAACTTTCAGACAGGTTCAAAATGCTCGATTCAGCGCGGCGGCGGCCGCTCCTATACGCAATGGCGATTTGTTTCCTGGCTCCCGCCGGCGCGTTGGGCCAGCACGTCCATGGCGTTGTCGAGCTTGGCGTAGTGATTGAGGGCGGCACGGTTGCCGTATCGCTGGATGCCCCGCTCTCCGATGTCGTCGGGTTTGAACATGCGCCGGAGAACGATGAACAGCTTGAACGCATTCGGCAAGCCGCCGCGATGCTGTCGAATCCCGACGCAATGTTCGGGTTGGCGGACTCGGCGAGTTGCACGTTTTCGGAAATGTCCATTAACGGTCCGGCATACGTCCTGCAATATCTCGGGAAAGGCTATGCCGGCTCGGCGGAGAGTGACGACGACCACCGCGACACGCCTGATTCGCACGGCGTCGAGTCCGACCACGACGAACACGCGGAATCGGCGGTTGACGAGCACGACGATTCCGAACAACACGCCGAAATCAACGCAAACTACCAATGGGAATGCGGCAATGCATCGGATCTCGTTTCCCTCGCGCTGCGTTTCACGGAAAGCTTCGCGGACGTCGAGACGATCGAGATTCAGATTCTCACGTCTGCCGGCGCGCAGGTGGTAACGGCAGAGGGGCGGGCGAAGTCGGTTTCACTGGCGCGGCCATAGAAGCCGTGCCCGGCACAGCCGTCGCCCCCGGGGATGCGATAGCGATATCGGGGCTGCGTTTCGGCTACGGTTCGGACGAGGACATCCTGGCCCTGTCCGAACTCAATGTTCGGACTTCGCAACGGGCATTCGTATTCGGTCCCAGTGGATGCGGCAAGAGCACTCTTCTTGCCCTGGTCGGGGGCGTGCTGGTTGCGCGCGAGGGTGACGTCGCCATTCTGGGTGAGAATCTCTCCGGGATGAAGAGCGCGGCCCGAGACCGGATACGTGCGGATCACGTCGGCTTCATCTTTCAGCAATTCAATCTCGTTCCATACCTGTCGGTGGTCGAAAACGCATCCCTGCCGTGCCGCTATTCCCGGCGTCGGTTGAAGCGCGCCTGCGACGCCGATGGCTCCGTCGAGGAATCGGCGGCCCGGCTGCTTTCGGCGCTCGGTATCGGCGAGGAGCTTCGTTCGCGCAAGACTACGGATCTGAGCGTGGGGCAGCAGCAGCGCGTGGCAGCCGCACGCGCCCTGATCGGGCGGCCGGAACTGGTGATCGCCGACGAACCCACCTCGTCGCTTGACGCGAACCGCCGGCGCGAGTTCATCGATCTGCTCCTGTCCGAGGCCGGCCGGGCCGCCAGCACCGTCATCTTCGTCAGTCATGACGCTTCGCTCGCTACGCACTTCGACGTTGCGATCGATCTTGGGTTGGCCAACGACGCGCCTGACCATTCGCATGCTGCATAACATCGGCAACGCACTGTCGCTGGTTTTCAAGAGCCTGCTCAACCGGCGCACGACGGCCATTCTGACTGTTGCATCGATTGCCGTGAGCGCGGGCCTGCTTTCCATTGTGGATCGGGTCAGAACGGACACGCAAACCAGCTTTGCCAACACGATCTCCGGCACCGACCTGATCGTCGGCGCGCGCAGCGGCGATCTGAACCTGCTCCTGTACTCGGTTTTTCGTATCGGCAACCCCACGAACAACGTCAGATGGGAAACCTACGAGACCATCGGCGCCAGACCCGAGGTGGACTGGACAATTCCGGTCTCGCTGGGAGACGCGCACCGGGGCTATCGGGTCCTGGCGACGGACCTTGGCTATTTCAGTCATTACCGGTATGCGGATCGGCGCTCGCTCGAGTTCCTGAAAGGCGGTCCGTTCGTTTCGGCGACCGAGACGGTTATCGGCGCGGAGGTAGCCGAGCGGCTCGGATACGATGTCGGCCGGCAAATCGTCGTATCTCACGGACTGGCGGACACGAGTTTTCTTACTCACGACGAGGACCCGTTTACGGTCAGCGGAATACTCGCGCGCACCGGCACGCCCGTCGATCGCACCGTGCATATCAGTCTGAGCGGTATGGATCTGATTCATTCCGATGGAGGTGGCGATCGCGTGGCGTCGCCCGTCGAGGGTTACGAGCCGGAGGAAATTACGGCGTTCCTTATCGGACTCAAGTCGAAGACAGCCATATTCGGGATGCAGCGGTACATCAACGAGTTCGAGGACGAGCCGATGACCGCGGTCATTCCGGGCGTGGCCTTGCAGCAGCTCTGGGGCCTGGTCCGCGTTGCCGAATACGCGCTGTTGGGCGTGTCGGCGATGGTCGTGCTGGCCAGCGTGCTCGGGTTGCTCGCCACACTGCTGGTCAGCCTGAATGAGCGCCGTCGCGAAATGTCCGTCCTGCGTTCCGTCGGCGCCAGGCCCGGTCACATATTTACCTTGCTGCTTTCGGAGGCGGCCATGCTTGCCTTTCTCGGCGCACTTTCCGGCCTGCTGCTGGTTCAGCTCGGCATCCTGGCGATACGCCGGTACGCGCTGTCGGAATTCGGCATTCAACTGAGCGTTGAACTGCGGGCCTTTGATCTCTATGTGCTGGCGGGTATCCTTGGCATCGCGGTTCTTGTCAGCGTCGTTCCGGCCTGGCGGGCATACCGGAATTCGCTCGCCGACGGTCTGACGGTAAGGCTTTAATATAGAGGGAACATGAGCATTTCGAATCGAGTCATTCGGCGGGGGCTCGCGGTGACGCTGGTTCTCAGCGGAATTGCGATTGCGGACGATGCCCGCGAGCTCACCTGGGACGACCTGATTCCGGATGCCGGAATGACCGAGCAGCCGGGGGACAACGCGTTCGACGATCCGTTTGCGATGCCGGTCCTGCCCATGGGCGTGGTCGAAGAACTCGACGGCGTTCTGGTGAAGATTCCCGGCTTCGTCGTGCCATTGGAAGTCTCCGCGGAGGGCAAGGTGAGCGAATTCCTGCTGGTGCCGTATTTCGGGGCGTGCATTCACTATCCGCCGCCCCCCGCCAATCAGATTGTTTACATTACGGCAGAAGAGCCCATGGATCTCGAATCGACCTGGGAGCCGATCTGGGCGACGGGCGAACTCAGGACGGAGTTTCGCGAGTCCGATCTCGCCTACTCTGGATACACGATGGCGGCTCAGGCGATAGAAATATACGAGTACTAAGTCGATACAGGATTCCGCTAATCCGTGATACGCTCTATCTCGGGTGTCTCGCCCACTTGGGGTCTATAGGGAGAAGTGGAATGAGGAAACTTTCGCTTTCTGTGGCGCTGGGTGGCGCCGTGTTGTTCGTATTCGCCAGCGTTACCGCGCCGCCGGCGTCAGCCCAGGGCGCCGCTGCCGAAGGCGCCCTGGAAGAAATCATCGTAACGGCCCGCAAGCGCGACGAGTCGCTGCGCGAGATTCCCGAATCCGTCTCGGCCATTTCCGGTTTCGAACTGGAACAGGGCCACATCACGCACATCAACGATATCGGATTGAAGGTCACCAACCTGAACCTGTCGGCCCGCGCGGACGGGAATCCGAACGTGACGATCCGCGGCGTGGGATCGTTCGGCAACACTCACGGTGTGGGGTTCTACGTGGACGGTACGCAGATCTTCGTCGACGCGTCCGCGGAATTCGGCGACATGGAACGCGTCGAAGTACTGAAGGGCCCGCAGGGCACGCTGTATGGCGGCAACAACATCGGCGGCGCGGTCAAGTTCGTGACCAAGCGTCCGGCCCTGGGAGAGACCAGCGCCGAGCTGGAAGTCGAAGCGGGCGGGCAAAGCATGATGAATTTCGAAGGGGTCGTGAACCTGCCGCTGGGCGACGCCGCCGCCATCAGGGTTTTCGCGTACTCGAAGCAGGATGACGGCTTCGTCAAGGCGGTAGCTCCCGAGCGGCGCAACGGCCGGTCCAACGAGACCGACACGCTCTGGCCGTACGGGATTCCGGCGAACAATCCAGGCGCGCCGAACATGTACCGGGAGGACGTGACCGAGAGGTGGCGCAAGTATCCCAACGAACGCGACGAGATCGGCTTCCGCGTATCGGTGCAGGCCCAGTTGGCCGAGAGCACCACGCTGTATGCCGCCGTTCGGCATAACGAACTTGATGCGGGCAACAACAACTGGCGGGTCGAGGACGGCAACAACCTGACCTACAACCGCGACCGTGAACTGACGTTTGCGGGGCGCAACGACCGTCAGACGACCGGGGGGCTGCTGGAGATCAGCCACGACGTTTCGGGCCTCGGCAATTTCACGTATCTCGGCGCTGTCACTGACGCGGAGGGCTTGCGGACCACGGACCTGGACGTCAGCTCGGAAGTCGGTTTCGACCTGGTGCGCCCGGAATTCACCGACGTGCAGACGCATGAATTCCGCTTCACCTCGGAAGGCGAGGGTCCGCTGGAGTGGCAGGCCGGCGCCTACTACGCGCGGTGGGAAAACGAATGGGACTCCTGGGCTACCTTCTACGGAACCACCGAAGTCCTGTGCCACCTGTTCGGCGACTGCGGCCGGCCCGGTTCACTGGGCATCCTGGAGCCCCTGAGTCCGGCGGAGCGCAACGCGCTTCCCAGCCCGGACGCGGACCCGCGGCTGGGAACGCCCGTCCAGACGCCGACCTATGAGCAGGAAATCATGAACCGCCTGTACTTCCCGTTCGAGAACCGGGATCGCGAACGCACCAACAAGGCACTGTTCATTACCGCGAGTTACCGGTTGGACGAAAACTGGGAGATCGGGATCGGCGCCCGGCTGGACGACTGGAACGCCGACACGCTGGATCGCAACCGCGATTACTGGGTGACCACCACCGGCTTCTACCCGAACTACGAGAACTACCTGGAACAGGGCGGCACGGAATTCCTGCCCAAGGCTTCCGTTTCGTACTTCACGGAAGCGGGAACGCACCTGTATTTCAGTTATGCACGCGGCTTTGAGCCGGGCAACTACAACCTCTACACCCAGGAAGGCATACCGTCCCTCGTTCCGTATGACAAGGAAACCGCCGACAACTACGAGGTGGGCATCAAGACTTCGCTGACGCTGGGCGACCGGCCGCTGGACCTCAATGTGGCAGCGTTCTTCATCGACTACACCGACCGCCAGTTCGAATTGCAGAACCAGATTTCGGTGGGCGGCATCATCGAGAACATCCTCAACGCCGGCAGTTCCACGCAATACGGCGCGGAGTTGGACTTTACCTGGGCCGTGAGCGACGAGCTGACCATCAGCGGCGGCGCCGGCCTGGTCGAGGCGGACTTCGATGAGGACAGTTCGGTGTTCGACGTGATCAACCGCTTCAGCGAAGTGGACAGCCACTTCCCGCCCTGGATCTCCAAGAGTTCAGTGAACCTCGCGGCGCAGTACCGCAGGCCGCTGACAGGCGGAATGGAGCTGTTGATCCGTGGCACCATGCTGGCCAAGGGGCCGTTCTGGTTCAATACCGAGAACACCGTCAAGCATCCCGGTTTCCAGGTGTTCAACCTGCGGGTGGGCGTGGAAACGGATCGCTGGTCGCTGGCGGTCAACGTGCGCAACCTGTTCGATGAGGGCTATTACACCGACGGGTCGGTATGGCCGGGTGACTCGGTTCCGGGACGGGACCGCAACGATCCGATCGGCTTGACCTTCAATCCCGTAATCGGCACGCTGGGGCAGCCGCGCCTGGCAACCGTCATCGCGCGGGTCAAGTTCTGAATTCCGATTGAGGAGGTTGCATGTCCGGCGAAACCAACGTTCAGGAAGGGCAGGTCGTATCGGTCCCTGAGACAGAAGGCTATGTGATGAACCAGACGATGTTGCGGATCAAGGATCCGCAGCGGTCGCTGGATTTTTATTCCAGGGTGCTCGGGATGACCCTGATCAAGGAATTCCGGTTTCCGGAAATGGAGTTCTCGCTGTATTTCATGGGTTACGTCACGGAAGACGACGAGCCCATTCCCGACGGCGCGGAGGCGCGCGCGGCTTACGCCTTCCGTCAGAAGGCGATGATCGAGTTGACGCATAACTGGGGCACGGAAAGCGACGACGATTTCGCCGGCTACCACGACGGCAACGCCGATCCCCGGGGCTTCGGCCACATCGGCCTGTCCGTTCCGGATGTCTATGAGGCCTGCAAGCGCTTCGAGGAGCTGGGCGTCGATTTCGTCAAGCGGCCGGACGACGGCAAGATGAAGGGCCTGGCCTTCATCAAGGACCCGGACGGTTACTGGATCGAAATCCTCGAAGCCAATAGCTGCGGTTCCATGGCCGTTCGCATGACCGGCTAGCCCGGATGTTGCACGAGTGCGCTGAGATTGCGGGGCGCACGTCTGTTTTGGGCGTCATCGGGTGATGGCGGAAGCGAGTCGGTCTTGACCGGCGCTTTTGTGGAGCCTGGTTGCGGGATTTTTCCGCAGGATGGCG
>CAYMQG010000112.1:0-27724 GCA_964392625.1 uncultured Gammaproteobacteria bacterium
GGACGAGACCGAGACCGACCTGTTCGGCGAGCAGGCCGTACTGTGCGGCGGCTCGGAAGAACTGATCAAGGCCGGCTTCGAGACCCTGGTGGAAGCGGGCTATCCGCCCGAACTGGCGTACTTCGAGGTGCTGCACGAACTCAAGCTGATCGTGGACCTCTACTACGAGGGCGGCCTGAAGCGCATGAACTATTCGGTCAGCGACACCGCCGAGTACGGCAACTACTCGCGCGGCCCCAAGGTTGTGGGCGAGGCGTCACGCAAGGCCATGAAGCAGATCCTGGCCGACATTCAGTCCGGCGCCTTCGCGCGCGAATGGATCGAGGAATTCGAGAACGGCGAACCCCGCCTGCATGAACTGCGGGCAAAGACGGCCGCCCACCCCATCGAAGCAGTCGGCGCCGACCTGCGCAAGATGATGAACTGGCTGCCCAAGGACTGACCCCTGGGAGCGAGGGCATGACCCTCTCGGCTCCCGCCCTCAGTGCCAGGACGACAGTGACCGCCCCGCCATGAGCACTCCCCACCAAGTTTCGCAAGCGGCGCTGGTCTTGCTGGCCGGAGAGCATCGTGCGCTCATCGGCGGGGAATGGGTCGCCGGCGAAGGCGGCGAACCGAGGCCTATCATCGATCCCGCGGAAGGCGGGACAATCGCGAACGTCGCGCCCGCGTCACTGGAGCAGGCGGACGATGCGGTCGCAGCGGCGCGGGCCGCCTTTCTGGACCGCCGCTGGAGCGGGCAGACGCCCGCATACAAGCAGCGGGTGCTGTTGCGCGCGGCGGAGCTCATCGAACGCGATGCGCAAACCCTGGCCGAGCTGGAAACGCTCAACGGCGGCAAGCTTTATGCGGCGGCGTTGCACGGCGAGGTGGACCACGCGGCCGAGACCTTTCGTTATTACGCCGGTTGGTGCACAAAGCTGCCGGGCGCCACATTCGATCCCTCGGTTCCGGGCCAGCGCTTCCACGGCCTGATCCGCAACGAACCCGTGGGGGTCGCCGTGCAGATCGTCCCGTGGAATGGGCCGCTGGTCATGGCCGCCTGGAAACTGGCACCGGCGCTGGCCGCCGGCTGCAGTTGCATTCTCAAGCCTGCGGAACTCACTCCGTTGACGGCGCTGTACCTGGGGCGTCTGCTGCTGGAAGCCGGCGTGCCCGAAGGCGTGGTGAGCATTCTGCCCGGCCCGGGCGGCAAGCTGGGACAACACCTGGCCCGGCATCCTCAAGTCAACAAAGTTGCGTTTACGGGCTCCACCGAGGTCGGCAAGCAATTGCTGGCGGACGCGCGGGGCAATTTGAAGCGCCTTTCGCTGGAACTCGGAGGCAAGTCGCCGGTGTTGATCTTCGGCGATGCCGACTTCCCTCGAGCGATTGCCGGAGCCGCCGACGCCATCTTCGCCAACGCCGGTCAGGTATGCGTGGCGGGTTCCCGCGTATATGCCGAACGCGGCGTTTACCGGGAAGTCCTCGACGGTCTGGCGGAAGCCGCTCGCGCGCTCAAGCTGGGACCCGGCCTTGATCCCGACTCGGAGATGGGACCGCTGATCAGCGCTTCGCACCGCGACTCCGTCCACGAGCTTGTGCAATCCGGCGTGAGCGAGGGCGCGCGGCTGGTCACCGGTGGAGAACCGCTCGCGGGCAAAGGCTTTTTCTATCCGCCGACGGTCTTTGCCGACGCCGGCGAAGAGATGCGCATCACCAGCGAGGAAGTCTTCGGGCCCGTCGTGACCGTAGCGCCTTTCGACACGGCGGAGGAGGCGGTCCGCCTGGCCAACCGGAGCCGCTACGGACTCGCTGCAAGCGTCTGGACCCGCGACCTGGCCCGCGGCCACGAGATCGCGGAAAGCCTGGAATCCGGCATCGTCTGGATCAACTCGCACGGTATCCCGGAACTCTCGATGCCGATCGGAGGCTACAAGCAGTCCGGCTGGGGCCGCGAGCACGGACTCGAGGGCCTGAAGATCTACATGGAGACCAAGTCGATCATGGCGAGGATGGACTGATGTCCCGAATTGCCGAAGCGCGCGTGATCGTGACCTGTCCGGGCCGCAATTTCGTGACGCTCAAGATCGTCACGGACGACGGCGTCCATGGCGTCGGCGACGCCACGCTCAATGGGCGGGAAATGGCGGTGGTCAGCTATCTGAACGACCACGTGATCCCCACGCTGATCGGACGCGAGGCCGACCGCATCGAGGATACCTGGCAATACCTGTATCGAGGCGCATACTGGCGCCGGGGGCCGGTAACGATGACCGCGATCGGCGCGGTCGACACCGCGCTTTGGGACATCAAGGCCAAGGCTGCCGGCATGCCCCTGTACCAGTTGCTGGGCGGGCGAAGCCGCGACGGAGTGCTCTGCTACGGCCACGCCAACGGCGAAGACGTGGCCGCCGCGGTGGCAGAGGTGGGCCGCTACCTGGAACTCGGCTACAAGGCCGTGCGCGGCCAGTGCGGCGTCCCGGGACTTGCGGGAACCTACGGCGTCGGCGAGGACAGGATGTATTACGAACCGGCCTCGGCTGCGCTGCCGGAGGAGAACACCTGGTCGTCGGAGAAATACCTCAACTCCGTGCCCGAACTGTTCGCGGCCCTGCGCGAGGAATACGGATTCACGCCGCACCTGCTGCACGACGTGCATCACCGTCTCACGCCCATCGAGGCCGGCCGCCTGGGCAAGGCGCTGGAACCCTACGCGTTGTTCTGGATGGAGGACCCGACTCCTGCCGAGAACCAGGAGGCCTTCAGGCTGATCCGCTCGCACACGACGACCCCGCTGGCGGTGGGCGAAGTCTTCAACACGATCTGGGACTGCAAGGACCTGATCGAGAACCAGCTGATCGACTACATCCGTTGCACCGTGCCGCACGCCGGCGGCATCACCCACCTGCGCCAGATCGCCGCGCTCGCGGCACTCTACCAGGTGCGCACCGGCTGCCACGGCGCCACCGACCTGTCGCCGGTCAGCATGGGCGCCGCGCTGCACTTCGACCTGTCCGTGCCGAACTTCGGCATCCAGGAATACATGCGCCACACCGAGGAAACCGACGCCGTGTTCCCCCGCGCCTGGCGATTCGACGACGGCTACCTGCACCCGGGCGAAGCGCCCGGCCACGGCGTGGACATCGACGAGAAACTCGCGGCGAAGTATCCCTACCGACCGGCGTCGCTACCGGTCAACCGCCTCGAGGACGGCACCCTCTGGAACTGGTAACTGCAGGCTACTGAATCCGAAGCACCGAAACAGGCGTATACTCAGGGCGATTGGCGGGGAGGTCGAGGACACTGCCATGACAACCTCGACATCCAATCCAAGCCCCTCCACCAACGGAAGGGCACTGCCCTCGCCAGCGCAACCACACAAGATCGTTCGGGCCTCAGTGCTCGGCATCATGACGGCCGCGTCGGTTGCGGCCTGTTCCGCGTTCGGCGGAAAAGCGGCGGAAGAGCCTGCCTACAACGTCGTCATCGAGGACGGAGATTTCCAGGTCCGCGAGTACGACGGCTACGCGGTTGCGGAAACGATGGTCTCGCCTCCGTTCGACTCCGCCACCCGGACCGGATTCGGCCGGCTGGTGCGGTACATATCGGGCGCCAACAGCGGCAGCCGGAAAATCGAAATGACGGCGCCGGTGGAGCTCGAGCCGCGCGGCGACAAGATCAAGATGACCGCGCCCGTACTCCTGGGGCCTGTGGGTTACTCCGGCGCAAGCCAGGAACCCGCGCTTACCGGCTCGGCAATCGAAACCTGGAGGATGGCCTTCGTCTTGCCCGAAGGTTATACGGCGGAGAACTCGCCGGTCCCCTCCAATCCGGCCGTCATGGTCCGCGACGTGGCGCCGCGGCGTGTGGCCAGCGTCCGATTCGGCGGATTTTTGGGCGACAGGAAGGCGGAGCAGGAGCGCAGGCGTCTGGCGGCCTGGCTGGAGGCCCGCGGCATCGAGCACGATGGCGATTGGCGGGTCGCGGGATACAACCCGCCGTGGACGATCCCGCCCCTGCGCCGCAACGAGGTGCTCGTTACCTTGCGGTAATCGTCGCTTCGGAAATGCGCTTCAGCGGGAGACGGCGCCGCCGTTGACCGCGTAGCGCATCACCTCGGCGGGCGTGGCGCGTAGCTGATCGCCGATGATGGTGTGCTTCAGCGCGGCCGCGGCGAGGGCGAACTCGGCGGCCCTGACCACCGACCAGCCTTCCGCCAGGCCGTGCAGCACGCCCGCCGCGTAGGCGTCGCCACCACCGACGGGATCCACGACCTGACCCAGGCCATGCGGTTCCAGCTTGGCAGATTCACTGCCGTTGGTCGCGAACCCGCCGAGCTTGGGCGCGCCGCTTTCGTCCTTGTCGTGCAGGGTCCCCGCCAATACCGTCATGTGCGGGGCCACGTCGTCCCTGAGCAGGCCGAAGCCGTGCGCCGGGTCCGGAGATATCTCGTCGGGACGCGGCTGGTCGAGGATCCAGCGAATCTCCCGGCAACCGCAAAACACCAGGTCGGCCAGCGCCACGATCCTGCGGCAGGCCGCCCCGAAGGAGCTCGTATCGGCCCACAGCGCCTCGCGGTAATTGCAGTCGAAAGACACTCGGCAACCCGCCTCCCGCGCTGCCTTCGCGGCGTTCTCGCAGGCGTCGGCAGCCGATTCCGAAAGCGCCAGCGTGATGCCGCTCAGATGCAGCCAGTCGACATCGGCAAGCAGGCTTGACCAATCGAGATCCGACCAGTCGCAGACGGCGAAAGCCGAGTTCCTGCGGTCGTAAATTACCCTGCCGCCACGCAGGCCGGCGCCGCTCTCCAGGAAGTAGGTTCCCATGCGCGCGCCCTCGATATACCTCGTACTGCGCCGCACGCCACCGGAAGCCAGCATAGCGGCTGCGCGGCGGCCCCAGTCATTGTCCGGCAGGCCGGTCACGAACTGCGCGTCATGGCCCAGGCGCACGAGCGCGATGATCGTGTTCGCTTCGGCGCCGCCGAAATCCACCTCCAGCGACTGGGCGCCGTCCAGCACCTGGCCGCGCGGCGTGGCCAGCCGCAGCATGATTTCCCCGAATCCCGTGATTTTCGCCATAACCGTTCCCGCCAATCAGGCCCTATAGCCTACCAAGGTTTATTGAGCCCGGTGCTCGCGCGCCGCTCGCGCCATGCCGGATTGTCCGGGAAACGGGGGCCGCCGGTGTCCCCGCCTTCGTGGAGGGCGGGACGCCCTCTTTCCCGGGGCGCAGCCGGCGAGCGCCCTGACCGCGAAAACGGAAGCCTCAGCAGAAAGCCCCAGACGGCGCCCGACTTCAGCACTTTTCCCAGCATGCTTCGCGCGTCCGACGCGCCAACCCGGATGCGTGCGTCAAGGCTGCTTTCCGGCGCGCTCTCGATCACCAGTTCATCGCCCGCTCGGGTAATGCGCCCGAGTTTGATATCGAGGTCGGCCAGGTCGCTCGTCACGCGCATCGCATGCCTCCTAGTCGTTCTTCTTCAGCGTGCCGCGGTCCTGGGCGGCGCGCAAGCGCTGGCGGTGCAGCTTCGGCATGTCCTCGACCGTCATGCCCGCGGGCGGCATGAACTGGCCGCGCCCGTAGAGGTCTCGGTACACGGTGTCCAGCGGCCCCATCTTGTCGGCCAGCGTGCGCGGCGGCTTGCCCGGGGGGAACTGGTTGGGCGGGTAGATCGGGTTCTCGTAGATCTGTTTGAAACCCTCGGTGCGCACGTCCACCCAGCAATTGTGGCCGCAGCGCGAACGATGCTCGCGCAGCGCCTCGATGTCGATGGTGGCGCCGATCACCTGCTCGGACGGATAGTTGGCGTGGCGCAGCATCATGCCGGTGTAGTCGATGATGAACGAACCGCCGGGGCAGAAGGCCCTGGGATAGTAGTCGTAATCGACCGTGCCCCAGTTCGAGCCCAGCAGGTAGCACATGTTGTCATGGGCGCGGGTGCGGCGGGTGAAGGTCCAGAAGTCCCAGGGCTCGCTCACGCCCTCGATCTCCTGCAGGGCGGTCGGATGGCAGAGCACCTCGCAGCCGTTGAAGCCGAGCGCGCGCGAGACCTCCGGCGTGCAGCCGTCGTGGCAGGTCATGGTGCCGAGCTTGCCGATTTCGGTGTCGATAACCGGGAACAGATCCTTGATGTCGGCGCCGAACGCTTCGCGGTAGGCGTCCAGCAGGTCGTGCGGGCTGGTCCCCAGGCCGATGTTGGCGGGAATGTGCCACTTGTGGTAGCGAAGGACCACCTCGCCGGAAGGGCCGATCACGAAGGCGGCGTTGAACCAGCGGTCGGGAAACTCGGGCACCTGCTCCACCACTCCGCCGCCGGCGATGTAAAGACCGTACTCGCGGGCCTTGTCGCCGAGCGCGCGCATCTCCGGGCCGTCGAAGGTGATCGCCTTTTTCATGAAGCTCTCGATGCCGTGCTCGCCCTTGCCCGGCGTGGTCACGCCCTGCAGGAAGTATTCGGGCAACACGACGAGCTTCACGGGCAGCTCCCAGAAGTAACCCACGCCGAAGTCGATCATGTTCAGCACCCGGTCCAGGTTGCGCTCGATGTCGCCGCGGTCCTCGGCCACCGTTACGTGCGGCTGGATCACCATGCCCGTGTATTTCTCGATTCTGCTCATCTTTCGTTCCTCCGGCGTCGCTTTCCGGCCGGGAAAGCACGCCATTCTCAATTACCAGAAGTCCGCCTCGCGGATACCGAAGTCGTCCAGCATGACCCGCGCGGTGATCGTACCCATGGCGGAAATCCCGCCGCCGGGGTGACAGTGCGGCCCGGTCATGTACAGGCCCCGCACCGGCGAACGGTAGTGCGCGTAGCCGGGAAACGGCCGGAAATAGCCGAGTTGCGAAGCGATCCGTTCCCCGCCGTTGGTGGTTCCCTCGACGAAGGAAGGATTGGCGCTTTCCAGGCTCTCGCCGGTTTCCACATGCTGTCCGAGAATGTTGTCGCCGGCGATATTGGGCGCGTACTGGCGCAGCTTGGGCAGCAGCACATCGTGCGCATAGTCTTCGCCGATTTCGCTCCAGGAGCGCCCGTTGGCCAGCCAATTGGAAACGAAGGTATCAAATATCAGGGTTTGGTGGCCGTCCGGCGCCCGGGTCGGATCGAGCAGCGTCCAGCATGCCGACCACAGGAAGGGGTCCGACGGCGGCAGGCCCATGGCCAGTTCGCCATAGAACTTCAAGAGCTGAGGCATGCTGTCGGTCATGCGGTGGAAGGCGCAGCGGCTCATGCTCTCGCCGTTGACGAACCGTGGCGGTTCCTTCAGCGCCAGGTGCACCCGGCACACCGTGATCCTGCCGAAGGAATACCCGCGCACCATGTCCAGGAAACTGTCCTCCAGCAGGGCGGAGTCCAGCATGCGCAAGAAGGTCTGGCGCGGCTCCAGCGCGGACACGACCGCACGCCGCGCGCGCAGCGTCTCGCCGGACTCCAGGCGCGCACCGCAGGCCCGGCCCTGCTCCACGACGATCTGCTCGACCGGGGAAGACGTCATGACCCGGCTGCCGTTGCCTTCCAGGAAGGCTGCCATCGCCCTGGGCAGTTGCTGGCTCCCGCCTTCGGGGATCGCCTGGCCGTAGTGGTGAATCGCCGGGATCATGATGTAGAAGGACTGCCCCGCGCCTTCCTGGTCCGGAAGTATCTGCGGCGCCAGCGCCCAGTTCAGCATCATCGCCTGCACGAAATCGTTCTCGAAGTTGGCCTCCACCCAGGCGCGCGCCGACATGGAAAACTCCCGCAGGCGCTTCAGACCGTCCACGCTCCGCTCAAGGGCGCGCGGCAAGGTGCTCGGCGGCGTCGGGGGCGAGAAGAAGGCCTTGATGAAACCCTCGCGGATCTGTTCGAAGTCCTCGCAGACCGCGGCGTAGCGGCGCGCGTCCGCGGACGAATAGGCGTCGATGGACTCGCAGGTGCGCTCCACGCTCTTGTAAACGACGATGCCCGGACCGCCACCCCGGTCCGGGTGCCCCGTGATGTGGTCTTCCGGCTCGATGTATTTCAGCCCGAATCGCTCGAGCTCCGGCTGAATCTCCTTGAAGTCGGCGTTGCAGTGAATCCATACGTGCGAGGACCCGTACAGGTCGTGCCGGAATCCCGGCAGCGTCACTTCGCGCGTCACCGCGCCGCCGCCCACATAACTGTTGCGCTCGAGCACGCAGCAGCTCAAGCCCTCGCGCGTCAGGGTCGCGGCGCAGGCCAGGCCGTTGACCCCGCCGCCGATCACGATCACGTCAAAATCCGACATCAGACCGGCAAGTGTAGGCGGCGAGCGCGAAGCGCCGCAAGCGTTGCTTCGCCTTGCAAAACCGCAGCATTCGTCCCCATATACTAGCTACACGCTTTCGACGCACCGGAGCAGTCCCCCCATGTTCACTCGCATCGCGCTGTTCATCCTTACCAACATTGCAGTCCTGGCGGTTGCCGCTTTGGTCCTGAACCTGCTGGGAGTCGACCGCATGGTCATGGACGCGGCCGGCGAGTACGCGCTGAACTACACCGGCCTGTTCATTTTCTGCGCGATTTTCGGTTTCGGGGGAGCGTTCGTATCCCTTTTCCTGTCGAAGTGGATGGCCAAGCGGGCAACCCGCACGCAGATCATCGACGCCCCCTCCAATCCGACCGAGGTCTGGCTGCTGGACACCACCCGGGAGCTGGCCAGAAGCGCCGGAATCGAGACGCCCGAAGTGGGAATCTTCCCGGCGCCGGAGCCCAATGCCTTCGCCACCGGCGCCCGGCGCAACAAGTCGCTGGTGGCGGTGAGCGAAGGACTTCTGCGCCATATGCGCCGCGAAGAGGTGCGGGCCGTTCTGGGCCACGAAATCGGCCACGTGGCCAACGGCGACATGGTGACGCTGACCTTGCTGCAGGGAGTCCTGAACACGTTCGTCCTGTTCTTCTCGCGGGTCGTGGGCTTTATCGTCGACCGCGTCGTCTTGCGCAACGAGCGCGGTCTGGGCATCGGCTACTTCGTCGTCACGATCGCAGCCCAGATCGTGTTCGGCATCCTGGCCAGCGCCATCGTGATGTGGTACTCGCGCCGGCGGGAGTTTCGCGCCGACGCGGCCGGCGCCCGCCTGGCCGGCCGGGGCTCGATGATCAACGCACTGGAATCGCTGAAGCGCAACTACGGACGCGGACAGTCCATGCCCGAATCGATGGCGGCCTTCGGCATTTCGGCCTCGGCGCGTTCCGGCATCCGGCGCATGTTTTCCTCGCATCCGCCGCTGGACGCACGCATACAGGCGCTGAAGTCGCTCAGTTTCTAGGCCTGACCTCCGGCCGGGCGTTTCCGCATAAGCGCCACGCGCCGGCAATGCGCCACGAGTTCGTCGTTCTGGTTGTACGCACGGTGGGCAAGGGTCACGACGCCGGCGTGCGGGCGCGATTTGCTCTCGCGCTTGCCCAGGATTTCAGTCTCGATCCGCAGCGTATCGCCGTGAAAAACGGGCCTGGGGAATCGCGCGTCTTCCCACCCCAGGTTGGCGATGGCCGTGCCCATGGTCGTGTCGCCCACGGACACGCCCGTCATCAGGCTCAGGGTAAGGCAGCTGTTCACGATGCGCCGGCCGAACTCGGTAGTGCGCATGTACTCCTCGTCGAGATGCAGGGGCGAGGGGTTGTGCGTCAGCGTGGAAAAAAGAAGGTTGTCGGCTTCGGTAACCGTACGGCGCAGTGCGTGGCTGATCACGGCGCCGACCTCGCAGTCCTCGTAGTAGAGTCCCGCCATCAGGGTTTCTCCCGCCTACATGCGAAATACGCCATAGGGTCCCTCCTCGGGAATGGGAGCGTTCATTGCCGCCGACAGGCTGAGGGTCAGGACCTCGCGCGTGTCGACGGGATCGATCACGCCGTCGTCCCAGAGTCTCGCGCTTGCGTAGTACGGATGACCCTGGCGCTCGTAGCGCGCTCGGATCTTCTGCTGAAAGGCTTCGTCGTCTTCCGCCGGTTCGTCCCCGTTGCCCGCGCGCTTGCCGGCGCCGCGGACCTGGCTCAGGACCATGGCCGCCTGTTCCGCGCCCATCACCGAGATTCGCGCGTTCGGCCACATCCACAGCATCCGCGGCCCGTAGGCGCGCCCGGACATTCCGTAGTTCCCGGCGCCGAAAGAGCCGCCGATGATCACCGTGAGCTTGGGGACGCGGGCGCAGGCGACCGCGGTGATCAGCTTGGCGCCGTCCTTGGCGATGCCGCGGCGCTCGAAATCCTTGCCGACCATGAATCCCGCGATGTTCTGCAGAAACAGCAACGGTATTCCGCGCCGGTTGCAAAGCTGGATGAAGTGGGCGCCTTTCAGCGCCGACTCGGAGAACAGGATCCCGTTGTTGGCGAGGATCCCCAGCGGATAGCCGCCCAGCCTGGCGAACGCGCAAACCAGCGTAGTGCCGTAGCGGGGCTTGAACTCCTCGAATTCCGAGGCGTCCACGATGCGCGCAATGACCTCGCGCACGTTGTAGATGTAGCGAAGGCCGCGCGGAACGATTCCGTAAATCTCTTCCGCCGGGTACAGGGGGTCCTTCGCTGCAGAAGGTTCGACCTGCGCGCCGCCGTCGCGGTTCAGGTGACGAACGACGCCCCGGGCAAGACTCAGCGCGTGGCCGTCGTTCTCCGCCAGGTAGTCGGCGACACCCGATACCCGCGTGTGCAGGTCGCCGCCGCCCAGCGTTTCGCTGTCCACCTCCTCGCCGGTCGCCGCCTTGACCAGCGGCGGGCCGCCGAGAAATATGGTTCCCTGGTTTCTCACGATGATGGTCTCGTCGCTCATTGCGGGCACGTAGGCTCCGCCCGCCGTGCACGATCCCATGACCACCGCCACCTGCGGAATGTTGCGCGACGACAGCTTTGCCTGGTTATAGAAGATGCGCCCGAAGTGTTCCCGGTCGGGAAAGACTTCATCCTGCATGGGCAGATAGGCGCCGCCCGAGTCGGCGAGATAAACGCACGGAAGGTGGTTCTCCAGCGCGATTTCCTGGGCGCGCAAGTGTTTCTTGACCGTCAGCGGATAGTAGGCGCCGCCCTTCACCGTGGCGTCATTGGCGACAACCATGCATTCCGTGCCGTGAATCCGCCCGATGCCGCAGACCAGACCCGCCGCAGGCGCCGGCTGATCGTAGACCTCGTGGGCCGCGAGCTGGCCGATTTCAAGAAACGGCGCACCGGCATCGATCAGCATGTCCACGCGGTCCCGGACCAGCATCTTGCCGCGGCCCAGGTGCCTTGCGCGTGCGGACTCGGAACCGCCCCGGGCAATGTCGGCCTTGAGTTCCTTCAGCCGCACTGCGTACTCCCGGTTCGCCGTTGCATTGGCCGCAAACTCCCCGGAGCTGGAATCTATCTTGGTCTCGAATACCGGCATCGGCGTAGCGCTCCACACGAAGCCATGGACTTGCTCGGGTATTATGATGTACGCGACGGCAGGGATGTACGCGGCGACAGGCCGGTACCGGCGGTATCAAGGGACGAGGAAACCGGTGAGAATCGACGAGTCCACGTTGACGAAAGGGAATCAGCCCATGACCACTCACGCGCATCGGCATGAGCACGAACGCCCGGAGGCGGTTCTCGTGAGAGATCCGGTCTGCGCCATGACCGTCGATCCCAACGCGGACAAACCGACTTACGAACACGACGGCCACGTCTATCGTTTTTGCTGTGTGGGGTGCCGCGACAAGTTCGCGGCCTCACCGGAAGACTACCTTGAGGCGGAGGATCCCGTCTGCGGCATGACCGTGGCGCGGGCGAGCGCCCGGCATGTCGCCAAACACGCCGGCCAGCGATTCTATTTCTGCGCATCGCGTTGCCGGGAAAAATTCGAGGCAGACCCTGCCGCTTATCTGGAAGGTGTCCCCGAGCCGGAACCGATGCCCGAGGGCACGCTCTACACCTGCCCCATGTGCCCCGAGATCGTGCGGGAGGGCCCCTCCGACTGCCCGAGTTGCGGCATGGCGCTGGAGCCGATGGGCGTGCCTACTGGAGACCAGGGGCCCAATCCGGAACTCGTGGATTTCACGCGCCGTTTCTGGATCGGGGCCGCGCTGACGGTTCCGGTTCTGGCGCTCGCGATGGGTCCCATGCTGGGTCTGCCCCTGCGCCGCTGGATCGGCGAGGCGATCGCTGTCTGGGCCGAGCTTGTCCTGGCCACGCCGGTCATCCTCTGGTCGGGCTGGCCGTTCTTCGTGCGCGGCGTCAAGTCCGTCGTCAATCGCAGCCTGAACATGTTCACGCTGATCGCCATGGGCGTGGGCGCGGCCTATGCGTTCAGCGTCGTCGCGACGATTGCGCCTGGGATCTTTCCGGCCGGATTCCGCGATGCCGCAGGCCATGTCGGGGTCTACTACGAGGCTGCGGCCGTCATCGTGGTTCTCGTATTGCTCGGCCAGGTTCTGGAACTGCGCGCACGGGAGCGGACCGGCGACGCGATCCGCGCGCTCCTGGATCTGGCGCCCAAGACGGCGCGGATCATCCGGCGCGATGGCCGCGAAGAGGAGATCCCGCTCGAAGACGTTCAGGTCGGCGATCGCCTGCGGATACGCCCCGGAGAGAAGGTGCCGGTGGATGGGGCGGTAGTCGAGGGTCATTCGTCGATTGACGAGTCCATGCTGACCGGTGAGCCGGTACCGGTCGAAAAGGCGGTTGGCGACCCGGTGACCGGAGCGACGATCAACGGCACGGGAACGCTGGTCATCGAGGCCAGGCTCGTCGGCGCCGACACCATGCTGGCGCAAATCGTCGAGATGGTCGCCCAGGCGCAGCGCAGCCGCGCGCCGATCCAGAAACTGGCCGACCTGGTGGCCGGATATTTCGTGCCGGCTGTCGTCCTTGTAGCGGTGGCGGCGTTTGTGGTCTGGTCGAACCTGGGCCCCGCGCCGGCCATGGCCTACGCCCTGGTGGCGGCGGTCTCGGTCCTGATCATCGCCTGTCCCTGCGCGCTCGGCCTTGCCACGCCGATGTCCATCATGACGGCGACCGGCCGCGGGGCGCAGGCCGGCGTGCTGATCAAGAATGCCGAGGCGCTGGAGCGGTTCGCCGGAGTCGGCACGCTGATCGTCGACAAGACCGGAACGCTGACCGTCGGCAAGCCGAAGCTGGTGGCCGTGGTCCCGGAGGCGGGAATGGACGAGGACCGGCTGCTGCGGCTCGCGGCGTCGCTCGAGCGGGGCAGCGAGCACCCGCTCGCCGAGGCGATCGTTGCCGGAGCCGAGGACCGCGGCATTGCGTTGTCGGGCGTGGAAGGATTCGAGGCGGTCACCGGGAAAGGCGTCAAGGGACAGGTGGACGGCAAGCTCGTTGCGCTCGGCAACGCGAAACTGCTTGCCGACCTCGGGCTCGACGGCGCCCATGCAGGCGAAATGGCGAATCGGCGCCGCGACCAGGGCGAGACGGTCATGTTCGTCGTGGTCGAGGACCGGCTGGCCGGGCTTGTGAGCGTCGCCGATCCGGTCAAGGACACCACCCCGCAGGCGTTGAAGGCGCTGCACGCCGAAGGTCTGCGTATCGTAATGGTCACGGGCGACAACGAACGCACCGCGAAAGCCGTGGCCTCGCGGCTCGGGATCGATGAGATTCGCGCCGACGTCCTGCCCGAAGACAAGGCCCGCATCGTAAGAGAGCTGCAGGCGGCCGGCTCCAGAGTAGCGATGGCGGGCGACGGCGTGAACGACGCGCCGGCGCTGGCCCAGGCGGACGTGGGGGTCGCGATGGGGACCGGCGCCGACGTGGCCATCGAGAGTGCCGGCTTCACTCTGGTGAAGGGCGACCTGAACGGGATTGTCCGGGCCCGCCGGCTGGCGCACGCGACGATGCGCAACATCCGGCAGAACCTGTTCTTCGCATTCGTTTACAACTCGGCCGGCGTGCCGCTTGCGGCCGGCGTTCTGTACCCGTTCTTCGGCATTCTGTTGTCGCCCATCATCGCAGCCGCCGCCATGAGCCTGTCCTCGGTTTCGGTCATCAGCAACGCCCTGAGATTGAGGCGGGTCGGACTGTGAAATCCGGGAAAGTCGACTTGACGATCACGCTGGGCGTAGAGGAGGAATTCTTTCTCGTCGATCCGGACACGCGCGACATGCTCGCCGATCCCGATCCCGGCATATTCGAGCATTGCCAAGCGCACGCCGGACCGCACAAGGTCGTGCCGGAAATGCTGCGCTCGCAGATCGAGACCAACACCCGTGTGTGCAACTCCGTCGCTGAAGTGCGCGAGGCGCTGGGCGAAACCCGCAAGCTGGTATGCGATGCCGCCGCCGGCCGGGGCGCCGCGGTGATTGCTTCCTCCACGCACCCCTTTGCCGTCTGGCAAGCGCAATTGACGACACCGCGCAAGCGCTATGAAGACTTCGAAATGACCTACCAGGAGGCCGTCCGGCGCTACCTCGTGGGCGGCATGCACGTTCATGCCGGGTTCGGGGATCCCGACGCGCGCGTGCGTGTGATGACCGCGCTTCGACGTTACCTGCCGATCCTGCTGGCGCTATCGACCTCGTCGCCCTTCAACCAGGGCAACAACACGGGCTACAAGTCCTACCGGTTGTGCCTGATCGGCGTGCTGCCCCGCACCAGCCTGCCCAACCCCCTGTATTCGGCAGCCGACTACGAAGAGCTGCTCAACAACTACCGGCGCATGAATTTCATCAGCGACGGCAGCGAATTGTGGTGGGACATACGGCCCTCGCAACACTACCCCACGGTGGAGCTGCGCATCTGCGATCTCTGCACCCGGCTGGAGGATGCGATGTGCATCGTCGCGCTGTACGCCTGCCTGATCCGCATGCTGCTTCGGCAGCACCACGCGGGCCAATTGCCGGAAGAACCACTGACCGAGATCATCGCGGAAAATCGCTGGCTGGCCCAGCGTTACGGCGTTCTGGGCTTTCTCGGCAACACGGACGACGGCGGACGTACCGACATCGCCGACCTCGTGACCCAACTGGTCGAGACGCTGGGCGAGGACGCCGAGGCTCTGGATTGCGAAAGCGAATTGCGGCACGCCCTGGAAATCGTTTCAAACGGAAGCGGGGCCGACCGCCAGACGGACCATTTCCGTCTGCGCATCCTGGAAGGAGACAGCGACCGGGAGGCACTGGTCTCGGTCGTGGACCAGATCCTCGCCGAGACCCGCAGCGGCGTCGCATAGCGCTTGCAGGCCCAGGTGTCGCATCGCGCTGAATCCCGCCTGCCCGCCACCGCGACGGCCGTGCTTCTGGCCGCCGGGCTGGTGATCAGCGCTTCGGCTCGGGCACAGGGCTTTCTGGAGGAAATCGTCGTCACGGCGCAGAAGCGAAGCGAAAACCTCCAGGACGTGCCCATGTCGATCAGCGCGCTCGACGCCGAGGCGCTGGAAGCGGGCCGCATCGAGAAGATCGGCGAGTTGGCGTTGCGCATTCCCAACCTTTCCTACTCCACTTTCAGCAGCGGCCGGCCGGAACTGACCGTGCGAGGGATCGGCAACAGCGGCGCCACCCGCAGCGGGCTGGAAAACTCGGTCATCCTGTTCGTGGACGAGGTGTACATCGCCCGCTCCACGTCCTATTTCTTCGAACTCTTCGACCTGGAACAAGCGTCCGTCATGCGCGGTCCGCAGGGCGTGCTGTTCGGCAAGAACGTCGTGGGAGGCGCCATCAATCTCACCACCCGCCCCCCAAGCATCGAAGGCGCCGAGGCCAGGTTCCTGGCGGGCTATGGCTCGTTCAACGCCGTCGATATCAAGGGCGTGCTTTCCGGCCCACTGGGTCACAACGTCGGTGGGAAGATTTCGCTGGTGCGAAAAACCCGCGACGGTTACGGAATGGACCTGATCAGCGGCGCCGAATCCGACGACGAAGACCTGCTGGCCCTGCGCGCGCAACTGCGCGTCCTGTCCGGCGATGATCGCGACCTCCTGTTCAGCGCCGATTACAGCCGCGAGGACACCGGTAGCCAGACCCGGAGCGTAACCCCTTGGGACCGCTTTCCTCCGTCGGCTTCCAGCGGCAGGCCGCGGATTTCCGAGCACGGCCTGCCGATCGGCTACGACGCCAGGCAGTGGGGCCTTTCGGCGCGGCTCAAGCAAGCGTTGGGCGGCGGCGAACTGACTGCAATCGCCGCCTACCGGGACGTTTCCTCCGTCACCCTGGACCAGTTCGGCGGACGCAGCCTGGCGGTGGGCCAGGGGTTCGACGACCTGTTCGGCCAGGAAGAGGATGCAGACCAGCTCAGCCTGGAAATTCGTTATGCCTTCGATCCGACCACGAACTGGCGGGCCGTCGCGGGCCTGTATTACATCCGCGAGGAAGTGGACCGGCTCGAGTACGAGGAAATCGTCGTAAACCAGGACGGGGTGCTGAACGGCAGCCGCGGCGACTGGCTGGGCGTTTCCGGCACCACCGGCTGGGCTGCTTTCGCCGACGCGTCGTGGGAGGTAAACCGGGCACTGACCGTCCGGGCGGGCCTGCGGTATACCCGCGACGACAAGGAGAACCGCACCATCGGCACGCTCACCGACGACGCTGTGCCGGGAATCCCCTTCCAGATCATCTTCGAGAATTACGACGTCGCGGCCGAGGCTTCCTTCGACGCGCTCACACCGCGGGTGGTGGTGGAGTGGCGGCCGTTCGCCGGACGCGAACTCATGGCCTACGCAAGCTGGTCGGAAGGTTTCAAGTCCGGAGGCTTCGACACCAAGGTCAGCCGCGCATCCGAGGCCGGGCAGCCGATCCGGGAAGAGACCGCAACCAACTTCGAACTCGGGATGAAGAGCCGCTGGCTGGGCGACAGGCTGCAGGTCAACGGCGCGGTGTTCTCGACCGACTTCCACGACCTGCAGAGGATCACGCTTCTCTTCGACGAAGTGTCCGCCGCATTCGACGGCCTGCGCGTCAAGAACGCCGCCCGCGCAAGCATCCGCGGCGCGGAACTGGATCTGACCTGGGCGCCGTCCGGCAGCCTGTTGCTTAATCTAGCCTACGGCTACCTGGACGCGCGATTCGACAGCTTCCTCGTGGGCACGATCCAGGGGTTCGACATCCGGCGCGACGGGAACCGGATTCCGCATTCGCCCCGGCACTCCTTCACTTTCGCGGCCGGCTACGGCCTTGACCTGGGCCGCGCCGGCGGCCTGGATTTCCGCCTTGACTACGGCTGGAAGCACCATGCCTGGCACAACAGCGACAATGCTCCCGGTCGCTTCGAGCGCGACGCATCCCTGCAGAAGGCCCACGGCGTGGCCAACGTTTCCGTGCGCTGGACCCCGACCGGGGAGCAATGGTTCGTCACCGCCTGGTGCAAGAACCTGAGCGACACGCTGTACGCCGACCAGCGCACCAGTTTCGCCGGCGCTAGCTGGGCGCACTACGCACCGCCCCGGACCTACGGCGTTTCGGTACAATTCCGAACACAGTAAAGTTCGCCGTCGGCCCTGCCGGTCCAACGTAGCGCCCTTTCCCCCGCATTTCCCGATCCAGCCGTATGAATATACGCAGACTGGCGCTGCTCGCGACGCCTTTTGCATTACTGGTAATCGTTCTGGGCGCGTTCGTGCGCCTTTCCGATGCGGGTTTGGGGTGTCCCGACTGGCCCGGTTGTTACGGCCGCATCGACGTCCCCCAAAGCGCCGAGCAAATCGAAAAGGCGAACGCCGCTTTCCCCGACCGACCGGTGAACGTGGCCAAGGCCTGGATAGAGATGATCCATCGCTACGCGGCGGCCGCGCTGGGGCTCCTGATCCTGGCAATCGGCGCCGTGGCCTGGCGGCGTCGGCGCGAGCCCGACGCCTTGCTTGCTCCCTCTCTTGCGCTGGTCGCCCTGGTCCTGTTTCAGGGTCTGCTGGGCATGTGGACGGTTACCTGGCAACTCAAGCCGGTGGTCGTCATGGCGCATCTGCTGGGTGGGTTCGGCACGCTCGCATTGTTGTGGTGGCTGATACTGCGCCGGAGTCCTTCCGCATCGGGATGGGCGGCCGGCGGGGACAGCAGTCTGTACGGCTGGACCCTGGCCGGTCTTGCGGTCGTGGTCGTACAGGTAGCGCTGGGCGGCTGGACCAGCGCCAACTACGCGGCCCTCGCCTGCCCCGATTTCCCCGCCTGCCAGCGGCAGTGGTGGCCCGAAATGGACTTCGCCGAGGCCTTTGTCCTGTGGCGGGGCCTGGGCGTGAATTACGAATACGGCGTTCTGGACAATGCCGCGCGCACGGCCATCCACATGACGCACCGGCTCGGGGCCGTTGCGGTCCTGCTTTCCGTGGGTTGGCTTTCGCTGCGCGCCGTGCGCTTCGCCGCCGGCAGGAGGGTGCGTGCCGCCGGGGCGGTGGTGGGCGGCCTTATGCTCGTTCAGATGGGCCTGGGCGTCGCCAACGTGTGGTTCTACCTGCCGATCTCCACCGCGGTCGCGCACAACGCCTGCGCGGCAATGCTGGTCCTGGCGCTCATTACGCTGGGCCACGGACTGCGATCCGCGGGAAACCAGCCGGAAAAAACATGAACACAAGAGCATTGCAGGCGCCTGGGCGATGGCGCGAATACCTGGAAATCACCAAGCCCAAGGTAGTGGCCCTGCTGACCTTCACCGCCACCGTGGGCATGCTGCTGGCGGCGAGAACCCTGCCTCCGTGGACCGTACTGTTGTTCGGGTCCGCCGGAATCGCCCTCGTGTCCGGCGCCGCCGCTGCGATCAACCAGGTAGTGGATCGGCACATCGACGCAGTCATGGCCAGGACCCGCAACCGTCCGTTACCGCGCGGCACTCTGGAAACCCGTCAGGTGCTTGCTTTCGCCGCGCTGCTGGCGGCGGCCGGCATGTGGCTGTTGCTGGCCTTCACCAACGTATTGTGCGCAATCCTTACGTTTGCCTCGCTGCTGGGCTACGCCGTGATCTACACCATGTTCCTGAAACGGGCCACGCCCCAGAACATCGTGATCGGGGGCGCCGCCGGCGCGGCGCCGCCGCTGCTGGGCTGGATTGCCGTGACCGGCCAGTTCGATCCCGGGGCGGCAGTGCTGTTCGCTATCGTGTTCGTATGGACGCCGCCGCATTTCTGGGCGCTGGCCATCCATCGCCGCGAGGATTACGCGAAGGTCGACATGCCCATGCTGCCCGTCACTCACGGCGTCGAACTGACCCGTCTGCATATCCTCGGCTACACGGTCCTGCTGTTTATCTTCGGTCTGCTTCCTTACCTGGTGGGGATGAGCGGCCCGCTCTACCTTCTCGGAGCCGTGATACTGGGAGGCCGGTTCCTCTGGTACGCATTCCGCATGTACCGCCGCGGCGATGACTCCCTCGCCATGCCCACCTTCGGGTATTCGATGGTTTACCTGTGCGCCCTGTTTGCGGTGCTTCTTGCCGACCACTACCTGTTGCTGATCATGCAATAGGCTGGTGCCGTGCCGAGAAGCGTTCTGATCAGCGGAGCCTCGCGCGGACTGGGCCTCGCAACCGCCCGGGAACTCGCCGCACGCGGGTACTCGGTATACGCGGGAGTTCGTTCTTCCGGAGCCCTGCCCGCCGATACCGGCGCCGGCGAAGTATTGCTGGACGTGACCTCGCAATCGTCCGTGGACGCTGCGGTACGGCGGGTACGGCGGAAAACCGGCGGCATCGACGTGCTCATCAACAACGCCGGGCTGCACGCGTTCGGCGCGCTGGAGGTCGCTGCCGAGGCTGGCTTCCGCGAGCTGCTGGAGGTCAATCTGCTCGGCGCCTGGAGGCTGACGCGAGCGGTCCTTCCGGACATGCGGGCACGCGGTTCCGGCCACGTCCTGATGGTCTCGTCTCTGTCCGGCCTGGTGGGGCTGCCCGCCGACGGCCAGTACGCGGCCAGCAAGTTTGCGCTGGAAGGAATGTCCGAGTCGCTGGCGCTGGAGGTGCAGCGGTTCGGCGTTCGGGTTACCCTGCTGGACGCCGGTCCCTACGACACCGACATGCTCCGCCGCGACGAAAGCTCCCTGCACCACCTTGCGTCCAGCCCCCACGGCGCGGCATACGAGCCTCTGCATCGGGCGCTGCTGGAACAAGAGCGCAGCGGTGAGCCTCCCCGAAAAGCAGCCGGGATCATTGCTTCGGTTGTCGATGACCCGCCCGACCAATTGCGCATTCCGATCGGGCCGGTGGCCGAGCAAGTGTTCGCAAGCCTGGAAATCGACCGTGGCGAACGGGCCAGGCAGGTTGCACTGGAAGCCGCCAGCGTAAGCTGGTGGATGCGCGGAGAGGAACCGGAATGAACGCGCCGCCGGGCGCGGCCGTGCGGGCCCGCGGACTGAGCAAGTGGTACGGCGATTTCCGGGCGCTCAACAGGATTGATCTCGATGTCCGGGCGGGCGAGAAAATCGTCATTTGCGGTCCGTCGGGATCCGGCAAGTCGACGCTGATCCGGTGCATGAACGGCCTTGAGGAGTACCAGGAGGGCGTAATGGAGGTGGCCGGCATCGCGCTGGACTCCGACGCCGCGCGCAGTCGGGTTCGCCTGAAGGTCGGGATGGTATTTCAGCAGTTCAACCTCTTCCCTCACCTTTCGGTCATGGACAACCTGTGTCTTGCTCCGGTGAAGGTCCGCGGTCTGAAGCGCGAAGCCGCCGAGGAACGCGCCGCCGAGTTGCTTGGCCGCATGGGCCTGGAAGGCCAGGAAGGCAAGTACCCCGCCCAGCTCTCAGGAGGTCAGCAGCAGCGCGTCGCGATCGCCAGGGCGCTGTGCATGCAACCGGAGATCATGCTGTTTGACGAGCCGACCTCGGCCCTGGACCCCGAGATGGTCCAGGAAGTACTGGAAGTGATGGTGGAACTCGCCCGTCAGGGCATGACCATGCTCTGCGTGAGCCATGAAATGGGCTTCGCCCGCCAGGTCGCGGACCGTGTGGTGTTCATGGACGGCGGGGAAATCCTTGAGGACTCGCGTCCCGAACAGTTCTTCGAAAATCCCGAAACCGAACGCCTGAAGATCTTCCTGGGCCAATTGCGGCAATAGTCTTTTTTCCATCCCGCACCGCTTCCCGGTGCGCCCGGGGCCCGTGCGTTTGCGTCCGGCGTCAATCCGTGCTAAAAGAGGGGAGCGTTGAATCATTCTCCGCCATGGGGATGAGTTGACAAGGTTCTTGAACTGGACAACTCACAATTTCAACCTGCAACTTGGGAGGATCAAAATGGGCAATAGAGTAGTCGTAGGGCTGATGGCGCTTGCAGCCATACTGGAGGGCTTGCTGCCCGAAGGCACGATTCCCGGTAACACCCTTCCGCTGGTTCTTGCGGTTCTCGGCATTGTCTGGGGATTCATGGGAGTTGACGCGGAAGATGCGACCGCCTATCTGGCTGTTGCAATCGGTGTCGGGATGGCCGGATACTCAGACGCACTCGGCAACATACCCGCGGTAGGAGGCCTTCTGGACGGAATCATTGATGCGGCGTCGATCGCACTGTATTCCGGCGTAGCCTCGGTGCTGGTCATGAGGACCTGGAATCGCGTTAAGGGCTAATCGCCCACGGAAATAACGGATCCCCTTGCGCCTTGTGCGCAAGGGGATTTTTATCTTTACCCGCGGCACGTTAGCCATTGGCCGCGCGGCGGGTACGGTGGGCCTCGCCCTCGGCGCGGTCAGTTGGCGGCGGCCCGGTACCGCGTCATGCGCCGCTCCAGGCGCGAACTTGCGCGCGACAGGCAGAAGCAGGCCGTCCAGAAGAAAACGGCCACGAAGATATAGCCTGCCGCGGTCGTGCCCGTTCCCAGCCATTGGGGATCGCTGGCCGCCCGCTGCACTTCTCCCAGCAGGTCGAACAGACCGATCACCAGCAACACGGTCGTCTCCTTGAACAGCCCGATGAAGTTGCTGGTGATCTGAGGCAAAGACACCGCCAGCGCCTGGGGCAGCACAACGTGCAGGCGTGAGTGGCGCCAGTTCAGCCCCAGTGCCCGGGCCGCTTCGTACTGGCCGGCGGACAGGCTCTGCAATCCCCCGCGCACAGCCTCGGCCAGATAGGTGGACATGAGGATGGCGAAGGCGATCATCGCCCGGCCGAGCTTGTCGATCTCGACGTTCGCCGGCAGGAACAGCGGCAGCATGATGATTACGACGAACAGCAGCACCAGCACCGGTACCGCGCGCCAGAACTCGATCCACACCGTGCAGGCCTGACGCACCAGCGCCAGCCGGCTCTGTCTCCCCAGGGCCAGCAGAACACCGCCAAGCAGCGAAACCCAGAACACCGATCCCGTCACGACCAGGGTGAGAAAGAAACCGCCCCAGAGAGAGGTCTCGACCGGAGTCAATCCGCCCGTTCCGCCGCGAAAAAGCCACCAGGCCAACGGCGGGTAGGCCACCAGAAGAATCGCTGCAATCCAGCGCCGGGCGGGCATTCGGCGAACGGCCAGCGCCGCGCCCAGCAGCGCGCCGATCGCCAGGCCCAGATTGATCCTCCAAACCTCTTCGGACGGATACAGGCCGTAGAGGAACTGCGGCCAGCGCGCCCGCACGAACGGCCAGCACAGGCTGGTCGTGTCGGCGCAGGCGGAGGGGCCGCTCCCGGCCCATTGCGCCTCGATGATCAGCCACTGGAAAAGCCTGACCGCCAACATTGCCAGCAAACCCAGCAGGACCAGGCTGACCGCCGCATTCCACCACGACGAGAACAGGTTGCGTCTGAGCCAGCGGGGCAGGCCCGGGCGAGCGTCGGATGGCTTCAATTCACTGGCCACGCAGCGTTACCCGCTTGTTCCAGCGGCCCATGAGCCAGGCCACCAGGAAGCTGACGCCGGCGTAGAAGGCCAGCGAGACGGCCATCACCTCAACCGGCCGACCGGCCAGGTTGTTGACCGTGCCCACGAACACCGAGACGATTTCCGGATAGGCGATCGCAGCCGCCAGCGAGGTCGCCTTGAACATGTTCATGTACACCGTCGTCAGCGGCGGCAGGACGGCCCGCAATGCCTGAGGGAAAGCCACCCGGCGCAGGACGGTGGCCGGCTTCAGCCCCAGCGCGGCCCCCGCTTCCCATTGCCCGCGCGCCACGGACTGAAAACCCGACCGGACGATCTCCGAGATATAGCTCCCGTTGTACAGGGAAAGGCCGATCCAGAGCGCCAGGAACTCCGGCATCAGGTAGAAGCCGCCCTCGTACGCGAAACGCCCCATAACCGGCGGACTGATGGAAAAACCGTTGCCGAATTCGATGAACGGAAAATACAGGCCGCGGTTGTTCAGCACCAGGTAGTCGGTGATGAAGATGCTCGATTCCAATGACGGCAGAGCGCGAAGTGCGACGTAGTACCAGAAAAAGATCTGCAGCAGCACCGGAATGTTGCGGAACAGTTCCAGGTAGGCCAGGGACAGCCTGGAAACCAGCCAGTTGGAAGACAGCCTGCCGATGCCCACGACGAGGCCCAGCAGGCTGGCAAGAAAGATGCAGAACACCGCCAGTAACAAGGTGTTGAGGATTGCCACGACCAGCGCGGCCCAGATCGGCGAATCCTCCGTGTACGGAATCAGGTGCTGCGAAATCGAGAAACCGGCTTTCTTCCACAGGAAATCGAAGCCGGACTGCACCCCCAGCAGTTCCAGGTTGGACTGGGTGGTGCGGAACACCAGGAACACCAGCGCCAGCAACGCCAATCCGAGCAGGCACTGCAGCCAGAAGGCGGAGTTCTTGCGCACTACCGATAGGGCATGGCGATCATCAGGCCGCCGTCACGCCACAGCGCGTTGAGCCCGCGCTCAAGGCCCAGGGGCTCGAAATGCCTGGCGAAAACTTCGCCGTAATTGCCCACCTGGGCGACGATCTGGTAGGCCCAGTCGTTGCGCAATCCGAGCTGTTGTCCGAAGCCGCCCTCCACGCCGAGAAAGCGGCGTATCTCGGCATCTTCCGTTCTCGCCCGCATTTCCTCCACGTTGCTCATCGTCAGCCCGAATTCTTCGGCGGCGACGCGCGAGTTGAAGGCCCAGAACACGATGTCGCGCCAGCGCGGGTCGCCCTGGCGCACCAGGCCGGAGAACGGTTCCTTGGAGATCACATCGCCCAGAATCCGGTGCTCCTCGGGATTCCTCAACGCGACGATTCGCCCTGCCAGGGAGAAAACCTCGGTCGTAAAGGCATCGCACCGGTCCGCCAGGTAAGCGTTGAGGCCGCGCTCGACGTCGGCGAACGTCACGATCGAATACTTCATGCGGCGGGCGCGGAAATAATCCGCCAGGTTCTGTTCGTTGGTAGTGCCCTGGGCCACGCAGATGGTGGCGCCTTCCAGGTCCGCAATCCGCGATACGCCGGATGAGCGTCGCACCACGAAGCCCTGCCCGGCATAAAGGTAGGGGCCCGTGTAATCCAGCCCCAGCGAAGTGTCGCGCAGGAACGTCCAGGTGGCGCCCCCCGGAAACACGTCCACACCCCCGGATTGCAAGGTGGTGAACGCGGTATTGGGATTGATGGGCACATACTCGATCGCATCCGCGTCGCCGAGGACTGCGGCCGCGACCGTTCGGCAGTTGTCGATGTCGAAGCCGTACCTTCGGCCGTTGGCATCGATGGAACTGAAACCGGGACTGGCTTCGATCACGGCGCAGCGCAGCATGCCCCGATCCAGCACGTCGGAAAGCGTGTCCGCCCCTGCCCCGTCCGCAGGCAAAACCGCCAGCGAGCAAAGCGCCATTCCCGGGACCAGCCTCAATAAGGCCTTCACCATAGGCGAGCGAGTTTAACCCCTGCCTGACCGGCGCCTGCTTCCTCGCCCGGGCGCCGTTGCAAGTGGGCGCCGCCGCGCTACAATGCAGGGTACGCGGAGCAGGAAACCGGGAGCGGATTTCGGGGCGCCTGCGCCATTGCATTCAAGGCCAGATGAATTCAAACGTCGAAACACAGGTTTTTGCCAATCGGGAAAGAATCAAGCAACTCAGGGACGAGCACAGGGATCTGGATCTCGCCATCGCGGAAATGTCAAAACACGCGAGCGCCGATCAATTCATGCTGAAACGTATGAAGAAGCGCAAGCTGCGCTTGAAGGACATGATCACGCGTCTGGAGAGTGAACAGATTCCGGATCTGAACGCCTGATTTTCCGGCGCCGGCCGAGGCGCAATCCAACAGCCGGCACACGGGGACATCCGCCCGTCCGTTCCTGCGGATCGCGTTTTCTGCCGGATCAGTTACCGGTCATGTCCAGCAGTATCGGTGCGAACAGCGAAATCATCAGGAAACTGACCCCGCCCACCGCGGCGGCCGCAAACAGCCCAAGAAGGAAAGGCCGCAAGCCGATGCTGCGAATTCCGGCAAAGCTGGAGTTCAGGCCGACTGCGGCCATTGCCACGAGCAGGCAGATTTCGGCTGCGCGTCGGAGCAGGGTCACGATTTGCCCCCAGCTGTTCGGGTCGAGAAAGCCGAACGCCGGGTCTCCGGCGTCACCTGCGGTCCGCAGCGCCGAAAAGATCGCGAAACCCACCACGAACCACGGAACCATTCTCAGGTAGTCTCCCGCAGTCCGGGCGCCTGCCGTCCCGCGTTCGGCGCCGAAGAGTATGCCCGCCAGTGGAATCATCGCGATCATGCAAAGGTTGCGAACGAGCTTTGTCACCGTTGCGATGTCGAGCGCCACCGGGGCGTCGTACTGCGCCTGGTACATCATTCCGGCGCCGGCCACCTGCGCCGTCTCGTGGATCGACGTGCCGAGAAAGAGGCCGGCAAGCTCGGGGCGGTGCTCGAAGAATCCATGCGCCAGTATCGGATAGAGGAACATCGCGGCGATTCCGAACACCGTTATACAGGCGATCGCGTAGCTGACTTCGGATTCCCTGGCCCGTATCAACGGAGCGGTTGCCACGATGGCGCTGGCTCCGCAGATGCTGGTCCCGATGGCGATCAGTCCTCCCAGTCGCCGCGAGAGTTCCAGTCGACGACCCAGAAACCCCACGACCGTCATGCCGGCGGCTATCGCCAGGACCACGAAGGGCAAGGCGACCAGCGTGAACTTGCCGGCGCTCAGCAAACTCAGGCGAATTCCGAGCAGAGCGATGCCGATGCGTAGTACGGTCGTCGAGCAGAACTTGAGTCCGTCGGCGGCAACCGGCGCCAGGTTCAGCGAGTTGGACAGGACCATGCCGAGAACGATGGCCAGCATGATCGCGCTCACCGGGCTCCTGGCCAGACCGAACACCGACTCGCCGATCCATTCGGCCGAGTAGCTGGCCAGGACTGCAACGGCAACGGCCAGCCCCAGCCCCAGCCACCATGCCCGCGAGGCCATGTCGGTATTCATTCGGTCTCGACCCTGGACATGCATATTTCCGGGGCCGTGTAATCAAGCCCGAGAATGCGGAAATAGTTCCCACCCAGCGCGATATCGCGGAAGGCCCGGTCGCTCAGGTCCGCCAGGACGTCACTGGTCAGGCGCAACTCCTCCGAGTAGACATCGAAACTCTTGTCCGCTGAAGCCAGAAAGTCCGAACCGGGAAGAATGCGGGCCGAATAGTCTTCCAGGAACGGCAGGTAAGCGGTCCGCAATCCGGGCTGGGAAAAAACGTTGTCGTGGATGACTCGCCAGGAAATGTCCACCATAAGCGCGGGATAGCGATCGAGCAGGCGGCGCAGCACACCAAGATGCAACTCCGGGTCGATCCGGGTCAATTCGCGCGAAAGTCCAAGATGCATCCACACGATCGGATTGTCCGGGTACAGCCTCAGCACCTCCTCCATCCACGGAAGGTATTGCATGGGCTGGCCGTCATGGCCGAGGTCCGAATGTATGGCTATCGGCATGTTGCGTTCCCGCAGCTTCCTCATGAAGGGCTCCCAGGCAGCGATCACTTCTAGCGGAACCGGCCGGTGCCCGTTCGGGAAAAGCGCCTGCTTCACCAGGTTGACCTCTCCCATCCACCGGAACGCGCCGGGAAACTCCCGGTCGAGCAGATCCATCCCGGCAAGCACGGTCTCGGGACGCTCGAGGTCGGGAAAGGTCATGGACAACGTCAGATGCACGTTCCGGGGACGGTTTGACACGAAATTCGCCGCGTTCACGAAATCGTTCTTGAGCGTGGGTACCACCGGCACGCCCGGACAATCGAGGTAGTAGGTGCAAGACGAGCCCACCGGCAGCATCTGCCCTATGCCATGTACGATCGCGAATCGAACACCCGAGCGATCCAGGTACGAAACCATTGCGTCAAAGGAAATGGCAGGCCCCCCGAACGGCCGGAAATGCACGTGGGTATCGACGACCGCCCTGGAAAGAGTGCGGCCGCGATCGTAGCAGGGAGCTTCCGGCGACCGGAAATCCTCCAGGCTCGGCTGAGCCCACGCGTGTATCGCAAGGAGCGCCGCGCCCGACAACATTGCGCGCAGCCTCCTGGTCAAACAGTTCAATTCTCTTGCCTCACGCTCTTTTCGCTCAACACTGAATCGTATCCCAGGAGGCCGCCATCCTTGCGGCTTGCGGCGGGTTGGTGCAGGTTTGAGGTGCCCGGTCTTCTATAATCAAGCGACCGTTCTCTTCAGAGGTAGGTCATGAGCCGGGAGGTCGGCACAAAAGGCAACGGGCGCGATCAGGCCGCCCGCAGGACAGGCGCGAAGCCGCGCCCCGAGCAGCCGGACCCCGCTCAGGAAGAGGCACGCGTGGCGCAGGGGAACCTCGGCCTTCCGAACGCCCGGCATTCGGCCGACGCCATAAAGCGCGTATTCCAGGAGGGCGTCTATCCCTATTCCGACAAGATGCGGCGCAAGGAATACGAGCGGCACAAGGCCTCGCTGCAGGTCGAATTGCTCAAGGCCCAACGCTGGATCAAGGAATCGGGCGCAAAGGTGCTGGTC
>CAYMQG010000113.1:0-11329 GCA_964392625.1 uncultured Gammaproteobacteria bacterium
AGCGACAAGGTGTTCGATCCGGAGCAGGTCTACGCCGGGCAGGAAAACCCCACCCGCCTGTGAGCGTCGAACCCCCGTCCCCGGGAACCTTGCGGGACGCACAGGAAGAGCTGCTTGAGGAACTGGGCTTCTTCGACAGCTGGATGGAGCGCTATCAGCACATTATCGAACTGGGCCGCAATGCGCCCGACTTTCCCGACGAGTGGCGGATCGAGGACAACCGTCTGCGTGGCTGCCAGTCGCAGGTGTGGCTGAAGTCCTGGCAGGACGAAGGGCGACTTTTCTTTCTTGCGATCAGCGATTCCGCGATCGTTTCCGGGCTGGCGGCGATCCTGATGCGCGTTTACAGCGGCCGGCGCCCCGCGGAGATACTCGATACGCCGCCCGACTTCATTGCCGGGGCCGGTCTGGACCGCCACCTGAGTCCGACCCGCAGCAACGGGCTCCATTCCATGGTCAACGAAATCCGGCAGCGGGCCGTAAAATGTCTCTAGTGTCGCTTATGAAAGCCGGGGCCATTGCGCTGATCCGCGCGTACCAGCTTTGCCTGTCTCCGTTCCTGGGTCCTCGCTGCCGCTTTCAGCCGACCTGTTCCGAATACGCCAGGGAAGCAATCGAAACTCACGGACTGGTGCGCGGTTTCGTAATGTCCCTGCGCCGCCTGTTGCGCTGCCACCCGCTGGGACCGTCGGGCTGGGACCCGGTGCCGCCCGTGAAGGTCGACCGGCCCTGACGTGGACGAGTCCTTTCTGTCGCTCTTGCGTTGCCCGAGGACCGGTGGCCAGCTGCGCCTCGCCGCGGTGGAGGAGCTGGCGGGATACAACGAAGGCGTGCGGGAAGGGAGCCTGAGCAACGCCGCTGGACAGAAACTCACGCGGGCGATGGAAGACGCACTGGTCTCCGAATGCGGCCGCTGGCTCTACCCCGTTCATGAAGGCATTCCGGTCCTGCTGGTCGAGGAAGCCGTGCCGCTCGCCGATACGTGCGCCTGACCCCGAGCGAACTGCCGGCCGCCCTCGGGCGAGGGCTGGCGCCCATGTACCTGCTGTCCGGGGCGGAGCCGCTGTTGCTGGATGAAGCGGCCGACCGGGTCCGTGCAGCGGCGCGCGACAACGGTTTTGCCGAACGCTCGTTTCACCTGGCCGACGCCCGTTTCAACTGGAACGAGTTGCACGCCGACGTCTGCAGCCGGTCGCTGTTCGCCAGCCGGCGGCTGGTGGAGGTCCGGATGCCGGGCGGCAAGCCGGGCGCGGCCGGCGCGAGGGTGCTTAAGGAACTGTCCGGCGCGGTCCCCGAGGACAATCTGGTCATCGTGGTCGCCGGAGAGCTGGATCGCAACGCCCGCAGGAGCGCCTGGGTGGGCGCGCTGGAGAAGGCCGGCGCCTGGGTCGATGCGCCCCGCTTGTCCGCCCGCGAGCAGGGAGCATGGATCAGGGACCGTCTGGCCGGCGAAGGGTTCCAGCCCGACGAAGCGGCCGTCATGCTGCTGGCCGAGCGCACCGAGGGCAACCTGCTGTCGGCCCGGCAGCAGATCGACAAGCTGGCGCTGGCCCATGACCCCGGACCGCTGTCCGTGGACGCGGTCATGGAGGCCATCGCGGACGCCAGCCGGTTTGACGTATTTCAGCTCGGATCGGCCGCGCTGGGCCAGGACCTGCGGCGGACCGCGCGCATTCTTGCCGGACTCAGGCGCGAACGCGCGCCCCTGACACTGATTCTCTGGGTACTGGTCCGCGACATCACGACGCTGGCGGACCTCTACTGGCGCACGGCGCGAGGCGACGGCCTGCCCTCGGCCATGGCAGCGCTCCGGGTTTGGTCGAGCCGCAAGGCCGAGTTCCGCTCGGCGCTGAAGCGCCACGGCGCCCGCTCCATTCGCGGGCTGCTGGTTCGGGCCGCGAGGGCCGACCAGATCATCAAGGGCGCCCGGCCGGGAGAGCCCTGGACGGAACTTCAGCTGCTGGCCTTCGGCCTGGCCGAACCGCATCGCATGGGCGCGGATCAATGAGCGAGTGGCGGGACACGGCACTGGGACTGCTCGGAGGCAGTTTCGACCCGGTACACAAGGGGCACGTGGCCCTGGCGCGCCAACTTGCCGACGCGGCGAGTTTGTCCGAGGTGCGATTCGTAATCGCTTCCGCCCCGCCGCACCGCACGGCCCTGGTGGCTTCCGCGCCGCTCAGGCTGCGGATGCTCACGGCCGCGCTTGAGGGAATCCCCGGTTTCTCGGTGGAAGAGTGCGAGCTGGGTCCTTCCGCCTCAGGCTATACGGTGGACACTCTCGAGTTCCTGAGGCGCGCGAACCCCGGGCGCACGCTGTGCTGGATGATGGGGTTCGATTCGTTCCTTACGCTGCCGACCTGGCGCCGCTGGAGGTCGATTTTCGGCCTGGCCCACCTCGTGGTCGGAGCGCGGGGCGGGCATCCGGGCGGACTGCCCGCGGCCCTCGAGGCGGAAATCGAGTCGCGTTCGGTAACCGATCATCGGGAGTTGAGGTCCTCGGCCGCCGGCCGCATCATGATCTGCCGGAAGCCCGTGGCGGCAGTGTCTTCCAGCCGGGTGCGGCGCGCGGCCCGGTCGGGGGACCTGGCGCAGGACCTGATTCCGGCCCCCGTCGCGCGAATCATCGCGGATTCCGGCGCCTATGCCGGAGGTGAGAATTGAGCGCCCATCCCCTGGTAATACTGGCCGAAGGCCTGCTGGACGAGTTGCAGGCTTCCGACATGCGCCTCATGGACGTGCGCTCGCAAACGGGGATGACCGATTTCATGCTGATCGCCACCGGCCGCAACGCGCGTCACATCAGGGCCCTGGCCGACCGCCTGATCGAGCGAAGCAAGAAGGCCGGACACCGCGTCCTGGGCGTGGAAGGCCTGCAATGGGGCGAATGGGTGCTGATCGATCTGGGCGACCTGGTTGTCCACCTGATGCGCCAGGAAACGCGGGACTTCTACAAGCTGGAGGACTTGTGGGAGTTTGACAGCGCCGCCGCGGGAACCTGACGCCGTGCCTCCCTCCTTGAAAAAGGCCCTGCGCTGGCTGGTCGGCGCCGTGTGCGTGGGGTTGCTGGTCGTGGCGCTGCTACTGGGCGTGCTGCGCGTGCTCATGCCCCTCGTGCCGACGTTCCAGGAGGAGATCGCCGAGTGGACCAGCGACGCCCTGGGGTATCCGGTGGAGTTTGCCCGGATCGAACCTTCCTGGGGCTTTACCGGGCCCGAATTCCGCCTGCGGGGGGTGCGGGTCATGTCCGAGCGCGGCGGCGGACCGCTGTTGCTGGCCGACGAGATCCTTGTGGGCATCAATCTCTTGACGCTGTTGCCCGGGCCGGGCCTACCCCTGGACCGCATATCGATCGTCGGCGCCAGGCTGTCCCTCAAGCGGTTGGGCGCGGAAACCTTCTCCGTGCAGGGGCGCGACCCCGCCTACTATCCGGGCGGTCCCGCGCGCCTGCTGGCTTTTGCCCCGCCCGAGCTGCAACTGCGCGATGTCTGGATAGATTTCGAGGAACCGGCGCGCAGCGTGCGCGAGAACCTGTGGCTCGAGCGGCTGTCGGTGACGATAGCGGACGGTCGGATCGTGCTGGACGGGCGCCTGGTCATGCCGGATGAATACGGCGAATGGCTGGGCGTGGGCGCGGACATCGAGCTTGCGCAGTGGACCCGCGCCTTTCTGCCGGCCGGCCGCTGGCGGCTGCACCTGGAGGGCCGGTCCGTGAACCTGGGGAGGATACCGGAACTGGTCACCGAAGCGGCCGGCCTGCCATTGATCGGCTCGGGCGATTTCAATGTCTTCGTGGACCTCGACGGCGCCGAAATCGAACAGCTTTTCGGCGAACTCGACTTTGCCGACCTGTGGATTGCGGGCGGCCCGCGCGACCACGTTTTCGACCGCCTTGCGGGCCAGTTCGAATGGCATCGCGACGGAAACGCCGCCGAGTTGACCGCCGCGCGGTTGGAGGCGGCGCGAAACGGGGAGGACTGGCGAGGCACCGAGGTCCGCGCAAGCTGGACGCTGGACAGCGGCGGAGAACTCGCCGCATTGCAGCTGGAAGCCGGCTTTGTGCGCCTGGAGGACGCGATTCCGCCATTGCTCGGAATCGCGCGTGACGCGGGCGTGTCGCCTGCACTGGTGCCGCTTGCCGGCGACGTCAGCGATCTGAGCGTGCGCTGGGAGGCCGGGGACCCGTTTCCGCCGGAAATCCGTGCCGGTTTTTCCGGGTTGTCCCTTCAATGGCCCAACAGCGGCCTGATGTTGGCGGGAGTTGACGGCAGCCTGCGGCACGCATCCGGCGCGGGCCATGCCGATCTCTCGATTTCGGCACAAGGTGGTTTTGCCGCGTCATGGCTGGACGGGGCCGTCAATCTGACCGGGGCGCAGGCGGAATTGAACTGGCGGACCGGGACGGAGAGCTGGTCGATTGACGGCAACAATCTCAGAATAGGCGCCGACGGGATGGACTTCGCCGGGCGTTTCTCCCTGGCCCTGCCCGAAGGCGGCAGTTCTCCCGTGCTCGACCTGAGCGGCGGCGGCGACGCTATCGAGGACCTGCCGGCCGCGCTCGCGCTGCTGCCCTGGAAGAACACGCGCGGACTGCCCTTCGGCTGGCTGGGCAGGGCCCTGCATGCCGGCCGGTCCGACGGATGGAACATGCAGCTCAGCGGACCGCTCGATTCGTTTCCTTTCGGCGGCGCGGTCCTGCGGGTGGAGATGGCCCTGAGCGACGGGGTGCTGACGGTGCACGACGCGTGGCCCGACGTGGCGGACCTGTCGGGTCAACTGGTGCTGAACGGATCGGCCCTGGTCATTCTCGACGCGGAAGGCGAGCTGGCGGGCGTGCGTTGGCGGGACGCGCGCACCGATGTCCGCGACCTGGTCAGTCCGGTCGTGGAGGTGAATGCCGAAAGCGACGATCCGCTGCCGGCGCTGATCGCCGGTCTGGCGCGCATTCCGATGGCCGATCGGATTCATCCCATGCTGCTCGACGCCGAGACCTCCGGAGCGGCCCGAACGCGCGTGGAGTTCAGGCTGCCTGTCGCCGACCGGAGCGCCTGGGAAATTTTCACCGAAACCGAACTGGGTGGCGGCGAATTGAAGCTGAACGCCCTGATACCCGCAGTCACCAACCTGAGGGGCAGCATACGCTTTACCCGCGCCGGAGTGCGCGCGCGGGAGTTGCGGGGGTGGTTTCTGGATCAGCCGCTGCTGATCGACGTTGACAGGGCGCCCGCGGGCATGACCGGCTACGGGTATCGGGTTGGCCTGGACGGATCGGCGACTGCCGAAGCGCTTGAGGAGCTGTTTGCCTGCTGCGCGCTGGACCGCCTCGACGGACAGTTCGCCTGGGACGGCAGCGTGCTGGTGCCCGCGACGGAAGGGGGCCTGGCCCGTCCCATCCGGGTGCGCCTGGAGACCGACCTGGCGGGACTGGGCAGCGCCTTTCCGTACCCCATGAACAAGCCGGCCGACGAACCCGGGCCCACGCGGCTGGAACTTCTGTGGGGGTCCGAGGAGCCGCCGCAAGTGGCGGGCAGGCTGGGCCTGGGACCGGGCGTCGCCCTGGAGTTTGCCGACGATGGCGACGGGTGGCGGATCCGGCGCGGGCGCCTGCACTTCGGCGATTCACTGCCGCGGCTGCCGGAAGACCCGGAACTGCTGGTGGACGGTCGCGTCGATTGGCTGCGTCCCGCTCAATGGGCCGAGGTGCTGGGATCCGAAGCCGAGTCGCTTGACCTGCCGTGGGCGCTGGACCTGACCGCGGGCGAGGTCTACACGATGGGCAGCACCTTGAGGGACCAGTCGATCCGCGTGCGTCCCCGATCGGACGGATGGCTGGTGGAGCTTGAGGGCGATTTTGCCGACGGGCGCCTGTTCTGGCCGCGCGCGGGGGCCGGGAACGGGCAGTTGCTGGCGGACCTGAACCGGCTCAGGCTGACACTGCCGGACCCGGAGCCGCAACCGCCGGCGAACCCCCGCCGCCTGCCGGCCGGCAAGGTCATGCTGGGCGATCTGTCTATCGGACGGATGCGCCTGGGGGAGGTGCGGGCCCGCTACGAGAAGACCGCGGGCGGACTCGCCGTGAACTGGTTTCGTACCGAGTCTGCGGCCTTCTCGTCGCAGGGCAGCGCGGCCTGGCTGGTCACGGACGATGAAGGCGCGGAACAACTGGGGCGGCTCGACATGGTCCTGGAGAGCTCCGACGTCGCCGCGGCCCTGGACCAGTTGGGCTATGCGCGCGGCATCTCCGGCGACCGGGGCCAGATGACCCTGTCCGCGAGCTGGGACGGGCCGCCTTCGGGGGACTTTCTCGCACGGTCCAACGGAACGGTCGGCGTGGAGGTGGAGGTGGGCGAAGTGGCGGCCCTGGATCCCGGCGGCGGCCGTATGCTGGGCGTGCTGAGCCTGGCGCGCCTGCCGCGCCGCCTGGCGCTGGATTTCCGCGAAGTGACGGAGGAGGGACTGCCCTTCGACCGGCTGTCGGGCGATTTCAGCCTTCGCGGGGGGCAGGCTTACACCTGCAACATGGGCCTGCAGGGCGCCGTGGCCGGCCTGGCGCTGTTCGGCCGCAC
Source organism: uncultured Gammaproteobacteria bacterium (assembly GCA_964392625.1). Taxonomy (GTDB): domain Bacteria; phylum Pseudomonadota; class Gammaproteobacteria; order Steroidobacterales; family Foliamicaceae; genus Foliamicus. The sequence goes on from CAYMQG010000113.1 coordinate 6,567, forward strand.
GGGCCTGCAGGATCGCAGTTACGACCAGGTTGCCGTAGTATCCCCCAATCTGCCGGATTTGCTGTCGCTGGGCGGCGTGATAGTGGGCGGAACCGGCCTGGGCGCAACGATGCTGTTGCTGTCGCAGGCCTTTCGCGAGCCGCTGCAGGCGATTTCGGCGAATTATTACCGGGTCGGCGGCAGCTGGGACGAGCCGCTGGTCGAGCAGGTGCTGCGGGAGGAGATTGACCTGGGCGCGTTTGACGACTGCGCCCGCTACCTGGAGGAACAATTGACCGATATGCCTGAAGTGGATTGGGATGCGCTGCTGAGCGAGGCGCAGGAGGAAGTTGCGCTGCCGGCGGGTGACGCGGACGGCGTGGACATCGCCCCGGACGAGCCGGGCGGGGATTCCGGCCCGGGCTCGCCATGAGCAAGGTTGCGGTCATACAGATGTGTTCGGGTGACGAGCCCGGCGCCAACCTGAAGCACGCTGCGGCCCTGCTTCGACGGGCCGCCGACCAGGGAGCCGCGCTGGCCGTGTTGCCGGAGAACTTCGCCCTGATGTCCAGGGACGCCGAGCGTATGCGCGCCGAGCATGCCGAGAGCCCCGGGGACGGGCCGTGGCAGGAATTTGCTGCCGAACAGGCCCAACGGCTGGGGATGTGGATCGTCGCCGGGACCATTCCGATGCGCGCGGAGGACCCCCGGCGTCCCGCGTCGGCCTGCTGCCTGTTCGACGGCTCCGGAACCCTTGCGGCGCGCTACGACAAGATGCATCTGTTCGACGTGTCCCTGCCCGGGCGCAAGGAGTCCTACCGGGAGTCCGCGACGACCACGGCGGGCAGCGAGCCGGTCGTGGCGGAAACGCCGTTCGGCCGGCTGGGACTGGCGGTGTGTTACGACCTGCGCTTCCCGGAACTGTTTCGCGCGATGGGTGAGCAGGGCGCCCAGATGGTTGCGCTTCCGGCCGCCTTTACCCGCCCGACCGGAGAAGCGCACTGGCACGTGCTGATTCGCGCCCGGGCCGTCGAAAACCTTTGCTACATGCTGGCGTCGGCGCAGCATGGCAGCCATCCCGGCGGGCGCAAGAGCTACGGGCATTCAATGCTGGTCGAGCCCTGGGGCCAGGTCGTGGCGGAATGCCGGAAGGGCGATGGCGTGCTCTGCCATGACGTGGCGCTGGACAAGCTCGACCGGCTGCGCAGCGGCTTTCCCGCTCTCGATCATCGCCGGCTGCAGTCGGGCGTGACATGAGCAAGTCTCCCGATCCTTCCACCTTCGAGGTCCAGCGGCAGGCCCTGGCGCTGGCCCGCGGCAACCTGCTGGAGTCGGCGGATCTCGGCGACTCTCAGCTTGACCGGGCCCTGGGCGCGCTGCTGCGCCCCGGCGTGGACTGGGGCGATCTTTATTTCTCCGAGTATTCCAGCGAATCCTGGGTGCTCGAGGACGGCATCGTCAAGACCGCGAGCCACGATCGTGGGCGCGGCATGAGCGCCCGCGCCGTGAGCGGAGAAAAGTCCGGATTCGCCTATTCCGACGATCTGGATCCCGCCACCCTGTTGAGCGCGGCCAGGACGGCCGGCGCCATCGCCCGCGGCGGAGGCCGGAAGCGGATCGAGCTGCGCCGCGAAGGCGCAAGCCGCCGTCTTTATGCAGCCGGCGATCCCGGCGAGGGCTATTCCGATTCGTCCAGGGTGGAACTGCTGCACGCGCTGGACCGCGAGGCCCGCGCCGCGGACAGCCGGGTGCGCCAGGTGATCGCCAGCCTGTCCATCGCCCGCAACCTGATACTGGTCTGTTCGTCCGACGGCCGCCTGGCCGCCGACGATCGCCCGCTGGTCAGGCTGGGGGTGACCGTGTTGCTGGAGCACAAGGGCGAAGTCCGCCACGGCGTTGCCGGCTGGGGCGGGCGTCTGCCGCTGGCCGACCTGGTCGCGACCGATTCGGCCCGCGAATATGCCCGCGAGGCCGTGCGCCAGGCGGTGGTCAATCTCGACGCCAGGCCCGCGCCCGCCGGCGAGGAAATCGTGGTGCTGGGGCCGGGCTGGCCGGGCGTGCTGCTGCATGAGGCGGTCGGCCACGGCCTGGAAGGCGACTTCAACCGCAAGGGCGTGTCCGCCTTTGCCGGGCGCATCGGCGAGGCGGTCGCTACGGACCAGTGCACGGTGGTGGACGACGGCAGCATGCCGGGCCGCCGCGGGTCGCTGGAGATCGACGACGAGGGCACGCCCACCGGCCGCACGGTGCTGATCGAGAACGGCGTGCTGGCGGGCTACATGCAGGACCGCCTGAATGCCGGCCTGATGGGAGTCAGGCCCACCGGCAACGGCCGCCGCGAGTCATATGCGCACCTGCCGATGCCGCGCATGACCAACACCTTCATGATGCCGGGCCCGCATGATCCCGAAGAGATCATCCGCTCGGTGAAGAAGGGCGTATACGCAAAGAACTTCGGCGGCGGGCAGGTGGACATCACGTCCGGAAAGTTCGTCTTCTCCGCCAGCGAGGCCTACCGGATCGAGGACGGCAGGCTCGGCGCGCCCCTGCGCGACGCAACGCTGATCGGCGACGGCCCCACGGTGCTGACGCGCGTGTCCATGGTCGGCAGCGACCTGGAGCTGGATCCCGGCGTGGGCGTCTGCGGCAAGGACGGACAGACCGTTCCGGTAGGCGTCGGCATGCCCACCGTCCGCGTGGACGGCATCACCGTCGGAGGCACCGCCTGACCGTGGCTTCACTGCCGGGAAGGAGGGCGTCCCGCCCTCCACGAGAGCGAGACGCTCTCGCTCCCGGGGGACCACCAACCAGTAACTCCACACCATCTAGGAAAAACAAATGACACAAGTAGCAATTCTCATGGGCTCGCGTTCGGATTGGAAAATCATGGAGAACGCGGCCAACACGCTGGATTCGCTGGGCATAAGCTGGGAAGCGCGGGCGCTTTCGGCGCACCGCGCCCCCCGCGAGCTTGCGGGGTACTGCGAGCAGGCCGAGGACCGGGGGATCAAGGTGGTCATCGCCGGCGCAGGCCTGGCCGCGGCCCTTCCCGGCACGGTGGCGGCGCTCACTTCGCTGCCGGTGCTGGGCGTTCCGATGGCCACCGCCGCCTTCGGGGGCGCCGACGCCATGCTGTCGATGGCGCAGATGCCGGCCGGCGTGCCGGTGGGAACTCTGGGAGTCGGCCGTCACGGCGCCGTCAATGCCGCCCTGATGGCGACCGCCATCCTGGCCCTGGGCGACGCCGACGTGCGCGACGCGCTCAAGGCTTTTCGGGCCGCCCAGACGGCGGAAGCGGTCCGGGGCAGCGATGTCACCCAATGAACTCAGCGGGCATGTGGCCGATGCCCTGAGCTACGCCCGCAAGCGGGGCGCCAGCCAGGCGGAAGCCTCGGCCTCCAGCAACACGGGACTGACCCTGCGCGTGCGGATGCGCGAGGTGGAGACGTTGGAAAGCCACCAGGACCATTCGCTGGGCGTGACCGTCTACCGGGGTCAACGGCGCGGCTCCGCCAGCACTTCCGACCTGTCTTCGGCGGCCGTTCGGGAGACCGTCGACAAGGCCCTGAGCCTGGCCCGGTTCGCCGCCGAGGACGAATACGCAGGCCTTGCCGACGCCGACCGCATGGCGACGGACTTCCCGGACCTCGATCTGCACCATTCATGGGACCTGGACGCGGAGCAGGCCATGGACCTGGCGCTGGAATGCGAAGCCGCCGCGCTGGATTCGGACCCGCGAATCAGCAATTCGGAGGGCGCCGGCGTCGATACCGGCGAATCCATTTTCGCTTACGGAAACTCGCATGGGTTCTTGCAAGGCGGCCGGTCGAGCAGCCACTCGCTGTCCTGTGTCGTGCTGAGCGAGCAGGACGGGCAGATGGAGCGCGACTACGATTTCAGCGTGGCCCGGGCGCCCGAGGAACTGGCTCCGGCGAAGGAGGTGGGAGAGAGCGCCGCGGAGAGGACGATCAAGCGCCTCGGAGCGCGCAAGATCAGGAGCACGCGCGCGCCGGTGCTGTTCGTGCCGCGGGTTGCGCGCAGCCTTGTGGGACACTTCTGCGCGGCGGTCAGCGGCCGGGCGCTCTACAACCGCGCCAGCTTCCTGCTTGATCGCCTGGGCAAGCCGGTCTTCGCGGATTGCGTCAACCTGAACGAACGGCCGCATATTCGCCGCGGCCTGGCCAGCCGCGCCTACGACGGCGAAGGCGTGGCGACCGCCGACCGCGACCTGGTGTGCGGCGGCGTCCTGAACGGCTACTTCCTGGGCAGCTACTCGGCGCGCAAGCTCGGTATGGCGACCACCGGAAATGCCGGAGGCGCGCATAACCTTTTTCTCGAAAGCACCGGTCAGTCCTACGAGGAACTGCTGGCGGAAATGGGCGAGGGCCTGGTCGTGACGGAAATGATGGGGCAGGGCGCCAACACCGTGACCGGCGACTACTCCCGCGGCGCAGCCGGCTACTGGGTGCGCGACGGCGCCGTCGAGCATGCCGTCCACGAGATCACCGTGGCCGGCAACCTGAAGGACATGTTCCGCAACATCGCCGCCATCGGCTCCGACGTGGACCGGCGCGGCGGGATCTACACGGGTTCGATCCTCATCGAAGACCTAAGCATCGCCGGCGCCTGAGCTGCCTTCCAGCAAGCCGTCCACGGCGGCGCGGAGTTCGTCGTTGCCGAGGCGTTGGGTGTAGTCGGGCTCGGAGTGTGCGAAACGGATCGCGCCGCGGGCGTCGATGACGTACACGGCGGGCACCGGCAGGGCGTGGTGGGTCTCGCCGGAG